>JAWCLH010000021.1:50069-50348 GCA_038851035.1 Thermoplasmata archaeon | reverse complement strand
TAGCTGGTTCGACAACGGCGAGCCGCTTGGAGAGGGGAAGAGCATAAAGGTCAAGCTGAAGCCGGGCAGGCACACAATATCGCTCGAGGTCTCTGATGGTACGGAGAAGGCTCTAGCCGAGGTGAGCATCGATGTCCTGAAGGCCGAGAAGGTGACGGTTCAGGAAACGGGCTGGGTGGCGGGGGCTGGATTAGCGCTCAGCCTCATTATCCTGCTGGTCGTTCTTGCCGCTGTCTTTGTGGCGGTCTCGAGGAGGCGCAGGAAGGCTGGCGAGGAGGC
>JAWCLH010000021.1:0-50047 GCA_038851035.1 Thermoplasmata archaeon | reverse complement strand
GAGAGCCGCCGCGGGGGCCGGTGCAGCTGTGGCAGCCGCGAGGCCTTCGAAAGAGGACGAAGTCCTCAAGGAGGCGAAGAAGCTCGTCGCCGAGGTCGAGGACGCGCTTGCGGAGCATCTCGAGAAGCACCCCGAGGGAGCGGCGCAAGTCTCGGCCGCAATGGAGAAGCTCGAGCTCGCTCGCGACTTCATAAAGGAAGGCGACGGGGAAGCGGCGATGCAATTCGCGATGGAGGCTAAGGGAGCTCTGAAAGAGGCGAGAGTAGCGGGCTCGTCACCTGAGCTTGCGGGCCCTAGTGCCGCGGCCCCCACGACTGCGAAAAAGCGGTCGAAGGAGAAGGTGGGTGGTCTCAGGTGCCCCTCCTGCGGCGAGCCTCTGGAGCCCGAGTGGACTGTCTGTCCGGCCTGCGGGCACGGGACGCGCTAGCCGCACCCTAGTTGACGTCGACACTGAGCGGTGTGGACCCTGTAGACAACCTATTTTTCTTACCAGAATCAAAACCCCTGTAGCGCCGATGCTTTTTTCCCTACCTACGCCAATTGGAGTGGCGGATGGGCACCTTCCATAGAATCATTTTGGGCGACGCGAGGCGCATGGCGGAGGTCGAGGACTCAAGCGTGCACCTAGTCGTCACCTCCCCGCCCTACTGGCAGCTCAAGGACTATGGAATTAGTGGTCAGATAGGCTTCAACGACAGTTATGAAGACTACATCAACCACCTCGGTCTGGTCTGGAATGAGTGCCTCCGCGTCCTCCACCCCGGTTGCCGTGTGTGCATCAACATCGGCGACCAGTTCGCGAGGGCCGCACACTATGGCGGTTACAGGGTCGTGCCGATAAGGACGGAGATTATAAAGTTCTTCGAGAGCGCTGGAGCGGACTACATGGGCGCGGTGATATGGCAAAAGGTGACTACCTGCAACACGAGCGGAGGGGGGACGGTCATGGGCTCCTACCCCTACCCCCGCAACGGTATCCTGAAGCTGGACTACGAATTCATTCTGATATTCAGGAAGCCGGGCCGCGCCCCGGTGCCACCGCCCGATGTGAAGAGGAGGTCGGCGCTGACGGCGGCGGAGTGGAATGAGTACTTCTCGGGGCACTGGAGCTTCCCCGGGGAGAGGCAGAGGGAGCACATCGCGCCCTTCCCGGAAGAGCTCCCGCGCCGCTTGATTCGGATGTTCACCTTTGAGGGGGAGACAGTACTTGACCCGTTCCTGGGGTCCGGAACCACGTCGCTGGCCGCCCTGAACCTCGGCCGCAGCTCTATCGGTTATGAAATAAATGATGCGTGCCTTCCCATAATCCGGAGAAGGCTCATGGAGAGGCTCGAGTCATTCGATGCGGAGATTGAGTTCATCCGCCAGAAGCCCTTGGAGAGCGACCCTAGAGCGGAGATTTCGCGCCTTCCGTATGTGTTTCACGACGCCCGCGGCTTTAGGAGAATAGTGGACCCCCGGGTTAGGGACTTTGGGTCTAGAGTGAGCTGGGAGAGGCCGGCGGGGCGCGAGCTTCACTCGGTCAGGGAGGTCCTCTCCCCCACAACCCTCCTTCTTGAGGACGGGAGGGTCGTAGGCCTTCTGGGCGTCGTTGAGAGAGAGGGCGCTAGGGATAGGGCGGTCGAGTTTCTAAAAAGTGTGCTCAGGGGCCGCAAGGTGTTTCTTAAGGACGATGGGGCGGTGCGCGATAGCGAGGGCAAGCCCCTCTATTATGTTTTTCTGAAGAATAGGACTTTCGTCAACGCGCAGATGATAAAAAAGGGTCTGGCAGAGCCAGATGGCTCGCTCGAGCACAAGCATCTCAAGCGATTCCTCGCGCTCGCCGGGAAGACCCCCCGGCCCCCTCCCGAAACTCCGGATAGCAAAGGATAAAATCTCCCCCGCCAATTAAGAGTTGAGGCAGGATGAGCGACGTCGACCCGCAGGAGAACATGGTGACCTTCTACGCCTGCCCGCGTGACGAAAAGCCCTACGTGCAGATGGCGGCGCTCGAGGAGGGGAGGTATCAGGAGGTGGGCTACCTCAGCCTGCGGACCTTTATCAACTTTTCCGACGTCGGTCTGGCGGCGAGGAAGGCCGCGCTGGAGATAGACAATAACATTACCATGTCCTTGGTGGGCTACTCTTGGCTGGAGGAGGACAAATCCTGGATAGTCGTGATCGAGAGCGGGAAGGTGAATGTCGTTATCAACAGCCAGAGGTACAAGCACCTCGGGAGCTACACGAAAGCATTCTACATCAATCTGGGCGTCAGCGGGACCGAGGAGCAGGTCAGGGACTTTGCGACACGCTTTGTGAAGCAACTCGGCCGCAACCCTCTAGAGGGAATCGACTGGGTGAGGTTCGAGGAGGCCGAGATCGCGAAAAGGAGCGACGCGGAGGCCGCCTGGAGGAAGTACGCGGGGCAATCTTTTTAAAGGGAGGGGGTGATGGGCCCCGCCGCTCCCGGTCCTGAGTGGAGGGGGTGAGGGGGCAGAGGGATGGAGGTTAGGATACTGAGCAAAGAGAAGGACACCATTGAGGTCGAGGTCATCGGCGCCAACGAGACGATTCTCGAGCCGCTCAAGCAAAAGCTCCTCGCCGACGAGAATGTCGCGCAGGCGACCTACCAAATAGGCCACCCCATGCTCGCCCGGCCCAGGCTCAGGGTCAGGGTGAGGCAGGGGAAGCCCCACGCCGCTCTCAAGAAGGCCGCGAAGGCCCTGGCAGCAGAGTTCAGGGACGCTCAATTGCTTGTAGAGAAGGCAAAGAAGCCCAAAGTGTGAGCTCACGGAGCACAATTGTGCGGTTTTTTCAGAGGCCGGCCTAACCTGACCCGCGAGATTCACGGTGCCGAGGGGAGAGGGCCTTGGGAGGTGGATATGGGTGGACCACCCAGGATGGAAGCGACAGCTATCCGAGCGCAGTAAAAGTGAGGTTGAGCCGAGATGGGCGCAGCGGGTGACCCGGGAACGAGGAGCATGGGGCCGCAGCCGCCGGAGGTGGAGAGGGGAGTCGGTATTGAGGTCTACCTAAGCCGCTCGCCGGGCGTCGGGGGGAGGCTCAAGAGCCTTCCCGAGGACTTCTTAGTCGAGGAACTCTCCCTTCCTCCGCCCAGGGTTGAAGGCGGGGAGTGGGTTGCGGCCCGCGTCCGCTCGCGCAACTGGGAGACAAACCGTCTCGTCAGGGAGCTTTCCCGGGCAATGGGAATCAGCCGAAAAAGAATTCAGTTTGCGGGAACAAAGGACAAGCGCGGCGTGAAGGTCCAGATGATGAGCTTCAGAGCCTCCGAGGAGCAGGTGCGGAGAGTCTCGCTGGGGGACTTCGAGGTTCTCGACACCTATCCAAGCGACAGGCCGGTGGAGCTGGGGCAGCTCTTGGGCAACAGGTTCGTGATAAGGCTGAGAGGGGCTCAGGCCGCCCCCGGGGCGTCAGGGGAGCCCCCGATTTCTGGTAGCGAGGGAGTGTCTGGGCATCGGGAAGAGAGCCCGACGGAGGACCAGGGACTAGGTGAGAGCTCTGGGGAGTTGAGAGCGGCTCTTGATGCGGTCACCTCGGAGCTCAGGGCAGCCGGGGGATTCCCGAACTTCTTTGGCATCCAGAGGTTCGGGGCGCTGAGGCCGGTGACGCACACCATCGGAAAACTGATGGTGCAGGGGAACCTCGAGGGCGCGGTGATGACCTATCTCGGCCGGCCTATGGAAGCTGAGGGGGAGGAGGCGAGGGCAGCGAGGGCACGGTTGGAGGAGGAGTGGAGAGCCGCGGCATGTGGGATCCGGGGCGGCGATGCGGAAGGGTGTGTCGAGGGCGGAGGTGTGAAGGAGAGAGTCTTCGGCGAGGCGCTGAAGTACTTCCCCAAGCGCCTCTCGTTCGAGAGGACGCTGCTCCAGCACCTGCACAACCACCCCGGGGACTGGGCGGGCGCGCTCAGGCGGCTTCCCCTCAATCTATTAATGATGTTTGTGCACGCCTACCAAGCCCAGCTCTTCAATCGCGTCCTGAGCAGGCGAATTCTCGGAGGTCTTCCCCTGCGCGAGCCAGTCGTCGGAGACATCGTCCTCCCCGCGGACGCGCACGGGCGGCCGGACCACGATAGATACATTCTGGTCGAGGAGCACAATCTAGAGAGGGCGAGGAGGAGGGCGCGCGAGGGGAGGGCCTTCGTGTCCGGAATTCTATTTGGCACTGAGACCCCCTTTGCGGAAGGAAGGATGGGTGAGATAGAGAGGGCGGTTGTGGCGGAGGAGGGCCTACGCCCTCAGGACTTCATAATCCCGGAGATTCCGGAAGCGTCGTCGAAGGGAACGCGCAGGGAGGTGCTCGTCCCATTTAGGCCCGGCGAGCCGGAGATTGTTCTCGAGCCGGACGCGGTCCTGTTCAGGTTCACCCTCCCGCGCGGCTGCTACGCCACCGCCCTAATGCGCGAGTACATGAAGGGAGAGGTGCTGAGCTACTGACCACGAGAGATGCTTGCGAGAGGGGAATGGCAAGAGCGGTAATGATTACCAATTCAACGCCCCATTAGACGGGGCGTGGGCGGTTCTGTTTATATCTCCCCAACTTAAGTAATGTTGAGCTCCGGATTTACTCCCGCATCTGAGCAGCAGGTTAGTGGCATGAATTGTTGACACCATTGATGCTCTTGAATTGGACAAGACGGAGGAACCTCCCCGGCTAATTCCTATCGGCGTTCCGGTCCCGCCCGCCCGAGTGGACTGCAGGCCCGCCCTTGCCCGGTCTAACAGAACGCGCTGTGTTTCTCCAGCACCTTCATTACTCCCGAGCCGTACTGCGCTGCCCTCTTCGGCGCCCCGCGGAGCTCCTCTGGCAGGCCTAGGAGCCGGGCTGCCTCGCGCAGAACCAGCTTCCTCTCCCCACCCGCCACCTTTTCCGACGGTGGAATTCTCCGGGCCAGCTCAACGACTTCATCGTCGAGATAGGGCGTCACTAACTCCCTGCCAAAGCTCCGGGCGATTGCGCGGTGGCGCTGAATTCCATTTCCTATCAGGCGCTCAAGGTCGGCTCGAAGGGCGGACTCGAGTTCTCCGGGACGCATTCTAAGGTATCTATGGTAGCCGCCGAAGAGTTCGTCGGCGCCGTCGCCCGTGAAAATCACTCTCTCTCTCGTCCGCGCGCAAACGATGAATAAGGGGATAGTAAAAGCGAGCTCCATCATGGTAGCGGAGGGGAGGAGCGAGCGCAGCCGGCGCACCGCCTCGAGCACGTCCCCCTCCTCCACCACGAGCGCAACCGTTCTTCCCTCGAGTCCTAGGAGCGAAGCTGCCCTTTCAGCCGCGGCCAGATCCCGGGCCCCCTTGAGCCCTACGGTGCACAGCTCGGGCGCGCGTCCCTGTCGGGCCATCAGCAGGGCCAAGAGGGAGCTGTCGAGGCCTCCCGAGAACGCAAGCACCCCTCCCGAGACGC
Organism: Thermoplasmata archaeon; assembly: GCA_038851035.1. NCBI lineage: Archaea > Methanobacteriati > Thermoplasmatota > Thermoplasmata > Thermoplasmata archaeon. The sequence goes on along the minus strand of JAWCLH010000021.1, from coordinate 44,644 downwards.
CTGCCTGACCTCTTTCGACGGCTCTTGATAGCGCCTCTGCAAGCATCCTCCCCCATCGAGCCATTCTCCGGGACCCCCCACGGCCCACTCTTCGCCCAACGGCGTCATACCATATTATTTATATACACTGTATTTTGTTAGGTCTTCTGAGAGACCAGCGAGAGGGAGGGATGTATATCGGCTTAAATATTAGGGCTGTGCTCGTTGCGGCGGTCACCTTCGTCGGGGTATTTACTCTTCCCAGCTGGACTTGGGACGCCGGTGGCGCCATCATCGAGCTCTTCGGCGACCAGACTGTCGTCGGCGCGCAGAGCTGGTCGGGCGACACAATCATCCTCACCGGCAACCTGACCATCGAGGGCTCCCTGACCGCCACCGGAGTCACATTGAAGATGAACTGCACCACGGGCGGTCAGTACCACATCGAGGTAAAGGAGGGAGCGACCCTGAGGGCCACTTCCTGCACAGTGCAGGCTGTGAACCCGAACTACCGCTACCTCTTCTGGATACGCTCAGGTGCCACAGCTCAACTGGAGAAGTGCACGGTCCGCGACTGCGGCATATCGAGCTCCGTCTATCAAAACCTGGGCCCCTACATCCAGTCTAGCCAGGTGCAGATATCAAACTCCACATTCACTGAGAACATCTACGGCATCTTCATCGACTCCGGGGCCTCTCCCTATATCTATAAAAACAACATCAGCGGCAACTACTGGAGCGGGGTGGCGGTCACGGGCGGGGGCCGGCCCATTATAGACAGGAACACAATTTCCGGCAACGTGCGCAACTGCGGCGCCAGCACAGGCGGCGGCATACTGGTTGCAGACGCCTCGCCCTTCATCACCAACAACACCATCAGGGCAAATATCGACCCGAGGGACTCGGTGACGCAGGGAATATGGCTCCAGGGCTCTGGCTACCCGAACATCACCGACAACCGCATTGAGGGCCATAAGGGCACAAGCAGCGCGTTCTCATGGGGAATTCTGAACGTGGGCCCTGACTCGTACATTGCCCGCAACAACGTCACCGGCAACGCCGACGGAATCTTCGTTCGCCAAGGCTCCTGCATCCTCGAGCAGAACCACATCCACTCCAACACATTTACTGATAGCGCGGGCGGCTACGGTATTGCCACAATGTCCAGCTCCACAAGCCGCTCCGATATCGTCGAGAGGAACCGCGTGGGCGTGATTCTGGTCGCCAACAGCAACACATTCTTCTACGACATGACAATCAAGGACAACACCGTATCCGGCATCGCGGGCGATGGCACCGGTGCCCCCTTCGGCGGCACCTTCACCAACTGCACCATCTCCGGAAGCCTGCACCACATCCACTTCGCCAATCAGGAGGGCGGGAACGCCGGCGGAACCTGCGTCCTCATCAACACCACCTACGACAACACGACCATAAACATAACGGACCAGAACGCCATCCTCAGCATTCGATGGTTGCTTCATATCAGGACCGTGATTCAGAGCACCGGCGCCCCCGCGCCCGAGACCCTAGTCAAGGTTCTCGACAGGAGGGGCGGGACAGCGGTCGCGGTCGTGACCGACAGCGAGGGCTGGACCAACTGGCTCATCATCGAAGAGAAGACGCAGGGTGCGAGGCCGGAGGCCAACGTGACCAAGGCCCCGTACAACTTGACCGCGAGTAAAGGCGGTGTGAGCAACTGGACCATCCTGGCGTTCAATAGGAGCTACGATTTCGTCTTCCCGCTCGACGACGTCGCGCCCTGGGTGTGCGTCGACACACCGGGAGATGGCGAGACCGTGAACAGGACCTCCGTCAGTGTCGAGGGAGCGGCGGAGCCAGGGACCTGGGTCTCGGTGAATGGCCTGGCGGCGAAGATGGGCGAGGGCGGGGAGTGGTCGGTGACGGTCCCGCTGCCGAAGGAGGGCCCGAACACCATCGCGGTCTCCTGCGTGGACAGGGGGAGGAACTACCAGAACCAGACCCTCACCGTTATTAGGGACACGGTCGCACCCGTGATCAACCTGAGCTGGCCCGCGGAAGGCTTCGTGGTGAATCAGAGCACGATAACCGTCACGGGCAAGGTGGACGACACAAGCGGGCACACCTTCATCAACGGAAGGGAGATTCCTGTCAGCCCGGACGGCAGCTTCGCGGCCCCAGTCAGCCTTGTGGAGGGATTCAACACGATCACGGTCGAGTGCGCGGACGCAGTCTGGAACACTGCCCGCGTCCAGGTCTCCGGGGAGCTGGACACCGTCAAACCGGTCCTCCAGCTCACTCAGCCCATCGGGATGTACATAGCGACAAACGAGACCTCGCTCGTCATCAAGGGCTTCACGGAGGAGGGCTGCACCGTCACCATAAACGGTGTCCAGGTCCAGCTCAGCCGTGGCAACTTCACCGCTACCATCCAGCTCTCCGAGGGAGAGAACAGCGTCGAGGTCGCCTCGAGGGATAGGGCTGGGAATATCCAGGCCATAGTGCTGAGCGTGCTCAGGGACACAACCCCCCCGGAGGTGATGGTGCTCGAGCCCCTTCCTGGTGCGCTGTTCAACACGCCCCTGATTCAGGTCAGAGGGATGACGGAGGCCGGGGCCCTAGTCAAGGTCAACGGCGCAGGCGTGAGCTTTTCAGGAAGGACATTTGTCGCCGAGATCACGCTCGACAAAGAGGGGGAGAATGTCATCACGATTGAGGCCATCGACCCCCTCAAGAACAGGAACATGACCACTGTCACCGTGATTCTCGACACGATTCCTCCGGAGCTGAGGCTGACCTCCCCACCCGACAACTTCATCACCAGGAGCAGCAGTGTCGAGCTCAGGGGTAGGACCGAGACCGGTGCGAAGGTAACGATCAACGACGAGGAGGTCGAGGTGGGGGCTGGGGGGGTTTTTTCGCTGACGGTGCCTCTGGAGACCGACGGGACCCACACCTTCACAATCGTTGCTGTAGACGCCGCAGGGAACTACGCTGAGGAGCTGGTTGTAACGATCATCAGAGATACGGTGGTCGTCTTCAACCTGACCCAGCCGAAGAACAACCTAAGGGTGACTCGCGGCAATGTGACCGTCGCGGGCAATGTCGAACCGGGCGCCACGGTAACAATCAACGGCAACAAGGTCAGCATTAGACCCGATGGGAGCTTCGTCGGCGAGGTCCTCTTGGGCAAAGGCCCCAATACGATTCTCGTCGTCTTCAAGGACAAGGCCGGCAACACGGAGCAGGTCGAGCTCACGGTCTACAGGGTCGAGCCCTCCGGAGGAGGGGGAGGAATTCCAGGCTTCGCAGGCCTCCTGCTTCTCCCGGCGGCCCTGCTCGCGGCCCTCCTGCTGCGCCGGAAGAGATGAGAACCGGGCATGAGGGGGAGGGGGCATGTCTTCTCCGCGCACTCAGCGAGGCCCTGTGGCCCCGGGCCGCCTCAGGTGGCCAACCTGAGGGAGCCCGGATGGAGCACCGCATGAAGTGCCGCACTTTGAGCTGAGTATAGAGGGGAGCCAAATGGACCGTGTGGAGGCCGCCAGAAACGCTCTGAGCTGCGTGCTCGAGGCCCGCGCGGGTGAGAGCCTGACAGTGGTCTGCGACGAGGAGCTGGAAGAGGTGGGGAGGGCGTTCTCGTCGGCCGCTCTGGAGCTGGGGCTCTGGACCCGCTTCATCGAGCTACCGAGGGAGAGGAGACCGCGCAAGGGGGTCCCGCCGCTTCTCGAGGCCGCTGTTATCTCCGACCGCCCGGACATCTTCATGAACGTGCTGAGGGGAGGGGCGGAGGAGACTCCCTTCCGAATTCAGCTGATTGGTCTGGAGAGGAGGCGGAGGGTCAGGCTCGGCCACTGCCCCGGTATCACCATGGACATGCTGACCGACGGCGCCCTCGCCCTGAGCGAGCGGGATTACGTGGAGCTCCAGGCCCGCGCCCAAGAGCTTATGAGGCTTTGCCAGGGCGCCGTCGCGCTCAGGGTGACCTGTCCAGAGGGCACGGACCTCCGCCTAAGCGTCGAGGGAAGGGAGTTCTTCACCGACACGAGACTCAACTGGGAGACGCTCAAGTGGATGAACCTGCCTGTGGGGGAGGTTATCGTGGGACCCGTCGAGACCTCGGCGGATGGTGTGCTGGTATGCGCGAGCGCGATAGGCGGCATAGGTCTCATCGAAGACGCGGTCCGGCTCGAGGTGCGCGGGGGAAGGGTTGTGAGGGTCCAATGCCCCAGCGCGGCCCTGCGGAAAAGAATCGAGAGGGTGCAGGCGACCGACCCCTGGGCGAGGTGCGTGGGCGAATTCGCGGTCGGCCTCAATAAAAAGGCGAGGATAATGCGCGAGTTCCTCGAGACGGAGAAGGTCGATGGAACGGCCCACGTGGCCTTTGGCAACAACTCGGACTATCCCGGAGGGAAGAACCTCTCGAGGACTCACCAAGACTTCCTCATCACGCGGCCCACAGTGATTCTAGAACTCGGCAGCGGCGGGGAGAGGGTCCTGCTTAGGGAAGGCAGATTTAGTGTGAAGGGCTTCTGACGGGATGGCCGGGGATGTTCTCCACCGCCCCGGGCGCGGTTTCGCAGCCAAGGAGCTGCCCTCGCGTCCAGCCATGGGGGAGTTGGCTCGTGAGGGGTTTTGAGAATTCGCCCGTCGAATGTAGATAACCGCCGCGCATTGCCAGATGCGCCGTTGCGATATCGATACGCCGGAGCATAGGTTTATTTTTCCGGAGCCGTTTTCGGAATTATGGAGGTGCGAAGGTGCCCAGGGGTAAAACCGCCCTCATGATCGTGGACATGCAGGAGGACATCGTGAAGATGAGGGAGGCAACGCAGAAGTCCGTGCCCCTTCTGCGCCGCGTCCTGGACGAATTCAGAAAGAAGGGGCTGCCGGTCTTCCACATCATCAGGCTCTATAGAAAAGACTGGTCGGACGTGGAGCTGGTGAGAATTCGTGAGTTCACGGAGAAGGGGCCGAGGGTGATAGAGAACACGCCCGGCGCGCGCATCGTGGCCCCCCTCGCTCCGCGCGAGGGGGAGTATGTGATACCCAAGAAGCGCTGGAGCGGCTTCTTCATGACCGAGCTCCCCCTGCTCACGCTCAGACTCGGCATAAAGGCGGTCGTGGTCGGGGGCACCCAAACCCCCAACTGCGTACGGAGCACAGTGTACGACGCCCTAGCATACGATCTGGACGTGACCGTCCTCTCCGATGGAACCACGGCCTCGACTCCCGAGATACACGAAGCGAATCTGCGGGACATGAGGAACGTGGGCGTGAAAATCAAGACCTGCGAAGAGGTGATTCAGGAGCTCAGAAGGCTCAAGAGCTGAAGGGATGAGCCCGGGATGGAGCTGATTCAACCGATCCACGCGGCTTATGCAAGCATCATAGGAACAATCCTCATCGGAATATTCGCGGAGGGCGCAAAGGCGCAGCTCGAGAACGTGCTGAGCAACATAGTCAGCTTCATCCTCCTGCTGGCTACGACCAACATGCCCGACCCCGTGCTCTTGGCCCTCTCGATATACATCGGCCTGGGCATCTTCATCGTCGCCAGAAAAATCAAGGAGCTCTACCTGCTCTTCGGTAGCAAATCATACGGCGCAATAGGCCTGGTTCTGCTTTTTGCGGAGGGGAACCACTTCTGGATGAGCTTCAACGACCAGAGGTCCCTGCTCATCGGTTGCGTGGTCTCGCTTGCCACGGTTCATATTGTTGGATACGCATACAGCAGACGGAGCAGGAGGGGCAAGAGAGGCAGGGGCAGGCGAAAGGGTCGGAAGGCGGGGAGGAAGAGGTGAGGAGAGGGGTGGAGGGAATGGGGAGGGGAGGTGGTGCGGAGAGTGAGGATGGACGTGGCGGCAATCGAGTCGAGGGAGACGGTTGGGGCGGGGCGAAATGGAGGCGAGGGAGTACACTGGGCAGGGAGTGGCGGCGGGGGTCCTGGGGATGGGATGCGGGCTATGCCAGACGCCTGAGCCCCGCAGGGTACCTACGGGCGGCGAGCTCGTTGTAGAGTTTCTTGAACGAGCTCCACTGGGCGATGTACTCGTCCGAGACGTCGGCGACGGGCTTCGCCGGGACGCCGACCGCGATTTTTCTGGGCGGGATAATTGTCCTGTTCTTCACCACGGCCCCCTCTCCTATCACGCACCACTCCCCGACCTCGGCGAAGTCGCTGATGACCGCTCCCATGCCGACCACGGTCCAGTTGCCAACGCTGGCGGTGTGCACGATGGCGCCGTGGCCTAGTGTGACGTCGCTCCCGACCCTGCAGAGCTGGTCCGGGCGGGCGTGCAAGACACAGTTGTCCTCGACGCTGGAGCGGTCCCCGACCTCTATGCGGCCGTAGTCGGCCCTGAGCACCGCCCCCGGGCCAACGAACACGTTATCCCCTAGAACAACGTTGCCCATCACCGCGGCGCTCTCGAAAATGTAGCAGTCCTTACCAATTACGGGTCTTTTTCCCTCGAACTCGTAGACCGCCATCAGCCGATACCCCCCTTCTGTCTCCTTCCCTCTCCAGCCCCTCGCTCAAGCTCCTGCTCCACCGCCGCGCGCCCGCGACTCCCCACCATTGGACAGCCACCCCGCCCCACACCCCCCACAGCCGCGGGTCTCAGCCCTTTTTCTTGAGTATGTCCATGGCGACCCTCGCGGCCTTCTCGCCCGAGAGGAGCATCCCGCCGAAGGTCGGGCCCATTCGCGGCAGTCCGAAGGCGGTCGAGACCGCCATGCCCGTGACGACGAGCCCCGGGTGGATCTCCTTGGTGTATTTCACGATCAGGTCCTCCGACCTCTCCACCCACATCGCGCCATAGCCCGGGGCCTTCAGGAGGCCGCGATTCTCGAGGGCCCTCACCACCACCGCGTCGTGGCCCGATGCGTCAATCAGCACCCTGCACTCCACCCCTATCGGGTCCACACAGGTTATCTGCCTCGGCATTGCGCCGACGGGGGTCCAGTTGACCACCGCGCCCGCGACCCGGTTCCTCTCCCTCAGCACAACGTCGTCGAACTTCGTCATGTTCACTATCTTCAGACCGGCGTCGCAGGCGGCCGCGATCAGTCTGGAGCAGGTGTGGGGGCCGTCGGAGACGAAGAGGCCCTTTTCCGCCTCCCTGAACGGAACGCCCAGCTCCTCGAGAATTCGCTGGGCCGGGGCTCTGAAGGTGAGCTTGTTCATCAGGTAGCCGCCTATCCAGAAACCGCCGCCCAGGTAGTTGTTGCTCTCGAAGAGAACGGTCTTGACCCCACGCCTCGAGAGCTCCCTCCCGGCCATCAGCCCGCTCGGCCCGCCGCCTATGACCACCACGTCGCTCTCAAGATACTCGAGGAGCTCCTTCATGAACTCCCCCACAATAGCCCTCGAGACCTCCTTCTCCCCAACGGGCGCGAACACAGGCATATTTTTACCCCGCTCCCGCGCCCATATTGGTTTTTTGATTTAAGGGTTGTGGTGGAGGGCCCCTTCTGCGACGGAGAAAGACCGAGCCGAGCACCGCCGCCGCCACGCCGGCCGCCAGGGCGGGCGCCCAGAGCTCGAGGGGAGCAGCTCCCGGAGGGGGGGTCTCCACGAGAACGGTTATGTTGTGGTAGCGCACGTTGCCCGCCGCGTCCACCGCGCGGGCGCATATGACCTGCTCGCCACTGTCGAGCACGATGTCGGCGCTCCAGTGGAGGTCGAGGCGCGCGGGGACCCACCTGATGCCGTCCGTGGAGAGCTCCACACGGCTCAGTGCGTGGTCATCCGAGGCCGCAACGCGAGCCCTGGTTATGAATGGACAGGCCTTGGCCCGAACTCTCACGCCGTCCTCCGGGTAAACAATCTCTACATAGGGGGGCTCTAGGTCGCTGGTGACGTTCACGCTCGCGACTGCGGCGTTCCCCGCGGCGTCTGTGGCGACTGCGATAACCTCGAGCTCGCCGTGGCGAGCCTCGACCAGCGCCCTCCAGCCCGGCCTCCCCGCGGCGGGGAACCAGATGGAACCGTTGGCGCTGACCTCGACGCTCTCAAGCCTGAAGTTGTCCGAGGCGAGACCCTCGACCTCCATCCAGCGGCGGCTCGTCACCAAGCCGGGGGCGGGCCGCGTTATGCAGACCTGGGGTGGCGTGAGGTCAACGGTGACATTCACGGAGGCGACCGCAATGTTGCCTCCGACGTCCATCGCGACCGCGACTATGGTGTGTCGGCCCTCGTCCAGCTCCAGCCTGCAGGACCAGTTGCCCGCGCTGAGGCCCGCGGGATGGGTTCCTCCGGCAAGGACCTCGACCCTAAGCAGCTCATTGGAGTCCCACGCCGGGCCCGAGACAATCACTATTCTATTGGCGAGGAACGCCCCCTCTGCCGGTTCCCGGAGCGAGACCATCGGGGGGGTCGAGTCCGAAACGGCCGATACCGCCTCGCTCGCCGGTCCCTCGCCCATCTCATTAACAGCAGCCACCCTATAGAAGTACCTTCTTCCCTCAGTGACCTCAGTGTCGAGGAACCATAGCGCATCGTCAACACGGGCCCTAGGCTCGAAGAGCCCCGCTTCGCCCCCGCCCCTGTAGATATTGTAATAAAGAATGGGGGACCCGCCATCGCTGTTGGGCTCGCGCCAGCTCAGCTCTATCGGCCCGGACCTCGAGACCGCCATGACCCCGGGGGGCGCGGAAGGGGCCTCGTCAGCCGACGCTGTGACCACGCTGCTCGGCGGAGAATCGCCCACGGCGTTACGGGCGGTGATGTAGTAGGAGCAAACCTTTCCCGGCTCGAGGGGTCCGTCCCTCCAGAAGGTCTCCCCCGGGCCGGGACGGGCCACGACGTTGTCTAGGGCACCCCTCTCCCTTTTGTAGACGGAGTAGCTGAGAATTCTGTTGTAGCCATCGAACTCTGGGGGCTCCCACCGCAGCTCAATGAATGCCCCGACTCCCTCGGCCCTGAGATTGCGGGGGGGTCCGGGGGGAAATCCGGGAGTCGCCTCGACGGCCCCGGTGCGCGGCCCCTCCCCGAGCCTGTTGACGGCGGAGACCGCATAAAAATAGCTCGCGCCGTTCTCCAGACCGATGTCCTGAAACGTCGTGGCATCCGCGTTCCTCGTGGCGAAGGGGTGGAGACCGCCCGGCTCCATTCCTCGGTAGATTCTGTACTCGAAGACACGCCAGCCCCCGTCGTTCTCGGGCGGCGACCAATAGAGAATCACAGTCCGGTCGTTCGGTCTCGCGGTCAGGTTAAGCGGCGGCCCGGGGACCGACTCGGGCGCGGCCCTGACCACCTCCGACATTAAGCCCTCCTCGAACCTGTTGAACGCGGACAGGGCGTAGAAGTATGTCGTGCCGTTCCGCACTCCTGTGTCGCGGTACCGGGTGGTGCTACCGTCAACCGCGGCGAGGAGCGAGAGGTTGCTGCTCACAGGGCCCCTGTGAATTCGGTACCCGAGAATCGGAGAGCGGCCATCGTGCTCCGGGGGGGACCACCTCAGCTCGACCTCTCCGGGCCCGGCCCGGACTTCGACTATACGGGGAGGGCTGGGGGGGTCGGGCGGGCGAAGTGCGAGGACGAAGATGTCGCCTCCCTGATTGTAGAAAGCGTCGTGGCAGCCCTCGCTCACCGGGAAATCTTGCGAGGCTGTCCGGCCCGCCAGACAGACAACGCCCTCCGAGTCAACGACGAGGGCCTCGGCGGCGTCTTCGCCCTTTCCCCCGAAGAGAGTCGAGAAGCGCAGGCCCGAGCCGTTGACGAGCTTCAGGAGGAACACGTCCATTCCGGCCGGAGGCCCGGTCCCGCTCGCGTCCTGAGTGACGGGGAACTCCGGGGAGGCAGTTCCTCCTGTGAGGAGAAGGCATCCGTCGGTGTCCAGCCCGACGGCGGAGACGAGGTCCGCGCCCGAGCCGCCGATATACGTGGAGAAGAGAAGGGCACTGAGGTCCCGGCTGGCGCTCGCCGCGAAAGCATCGCCCGAGCCGGAGTAGACGAGGGAGTAAGCCTTGGCGGTGGTCGGGAAGTTGCCGGAGAAGGTCTGTCCAGCGACATGAACGATGCCATTCGAATCCAGAGCCATTCCGGTGCAGATATCGTCGCCCGAGCCTCCGAGGAAGGTCGACTGGAGGATTGGGGTCGGGCCGCTGAAACTGCCTCTGGTGATGAAAACATCAATGCCTCCATTGTGGCTCCGGTCGTGGGCGCCAGAGGTCACTGGAAAATCCGTGGAGGTCGTCGAGCCGGAGACCACGAGCTGTCCGGCGGGGTCCCGGCGAATCGAGACGCTGCCCTCCCTCCCCGAGCCCCCGAATACGGCCGACGTGAATATCCCGCCGTCGGCGTGGATGCCGGCGACGAATACATCACCCGTGCCAGGGCGGGATACGTTGAGCGCTCCGTCCGTCACCGGGAAGTCGGATGAGCGCGTCTCTCCTCCGATATAAATCGCTCCGTCAGGAGCCCACTCGAGGGAGCTTCCGAATTCCTCCGATGAGCCGCCGAGATAGGTCGAGAAGTCAAGGCGCGCGCAGTCCGGGGTGAATATGGCGACAAATGCGTCCGAATCGCCACCGAGAGTGCTGTCGGGGCAGCCGGGGGTGACGGGGAAGTCGGGAGAGAGCGTTGTGCCCACCAGATAGATGTTGCCCTCGGCTCCTACCTTGAGCTCGCCCGCCCGCTCCTCCAGACTTCCTCCGAGGTATGTGGCGCGCAGGAGGCTGGTGCCGTCGTGACTCAACTCGAGTACCACAACGTCCCTCCCTCCCGAAAGGGCCTCTTGATAGGCCCCCGGCGTGGAGGGGAAGTCGAGCGAGCGGGTCTCGCCGGCCATGTAGATGGTCCCCGAGGGCGAAAGGGCGAGGGATACCGCGCCATCCTCGGCCCAGCCTCCGATGTAGGTGGAGAATATCAGGGGGTCAATAACAAGCGTCATGCCGGGGTCACGGACAACACTGTAGCCAACCGTGTCCCCCTCGACGACCACCCTCCCACTAACCTCCTCCAGCCCCCCCTCGCAATACGCCGTAGCTGGATGTTCGATTCCAACATCCGCGCCGGCCAGGGGGAGTGGGCCCTCGAAAGCCCCCAACTCTCCCTCCCTCAGGACTCCCGCGGGTGTGCTGATGAGCAGGCTGGAGCCGTCGGTCGAAACCGATGCCCCCTCATACCTCAGGCGAATACGAGAGGGGTCCGCGCCCGGCTCGACGATGAAGTCGTACTTCAGGCCCCCCGCCACCGCCCTGAAAACGAGATCGATTCCATCATAGAGATTCCTGTAGACCAGCCCCGAGTAGACCGGAACGCCAGAGACCCAGCGCTTTGAGTCGTTGCCGAAGTAGAAATTGATTCTGTATATCGGACTGCCGAGCTCCTCAGGCCGGACCCTGTTCGCACCGTCGAACTCCATCCTGTAGACCCACGCGCTGCTCCGGAATGAAGAGGCTGTGGAGTCGGTTCGGCCAGAGAGAGAGGAGGTTGAGAGGAGGGGGGCCGTAGGGCGGGCCCTGTCGCCGCCGCCAATCACTCTAAAAATTACACCGCGGGAGGTGAAGTGCGCTTCGCCCGTGCAGAAAAGGACTTCAGGGTCGGATATCTGGCCGAGGTTCGGGATGATTCCTGCGCTGCTCGGGAATCGCGGCCAACTCGTCGGTGCGGGCGGTGCTTCTTGGCGTGGGTTTGGTCTGGTCCTGCTAGCTGAGGAGTGGCCCGCACGCTCAGTGATTTCCAGTCCGTCGCCTGGGAGCTTTAAATAAATAAGACCGGAGCCGGCGGGCTGATTGATGAGCAATGTTATCAACAGAACAATCGAAACTCCCGCCCGCGGACTCATCCGGCTAGCCCCGGTCATTATATCTAATAAGTCTCCATCTATTAAAATCTCTGTGCGAAGGCCGAGCCGCGCGTCACGAAGGCCCGAACATCTACAGAGCCTCTGACTTTATATGTTCCCGCGCGATACAGGCCGGCGGAGGGGGCTTGCGCATGGAGGGAGACCTCGCGAAGGCTGCACGCGTCGCGGTTCGAACCGTTCTCGCGGTAGATAGAGGTGAGAGAGTGCTCATCGTGACCAACCCCCACGAGGACGGCCAGAGGATATCGAGAGAGCTCTTCGACGCCGCGGCGGAGGTCGGGGCGGCGCCTGTGCTCATCACCCAGCCAGTTAAGACCCAGCTCGACTTCGCCGAGGAGGCCGTGCTGGCGGCGATAAGGAGCGCGCCGGAGGTCATGATATCTATAAGCCGCCAGAAGCTCGGCAAGGACCGGGTGGCCCTGAGGAGGCCCTACCGGATGGGGAAAAGAAAATATGACAGTGCATTTCAGTATCTTCTCGCGGCGAAGAAATCACGCGCCTTCTGGTCCCCGGGCGTCACGGCGGAGATGTTCGCGCGAACAGTCCCCGTGGACTATTCGAGAATGGGTCGGGACTGCAGGGCGCTGGCTAAATTGCTGGACGGGGCCGAGGCGGTTCACATAGAGACGGAGAGAGGGACAGATATACTCATCGGCCTGAGGGGAAGAAGGAGCCACCTCGACGATGGCGACTTCTCACAGCCCGGGAGGGGCGGGAACCTGCCCGCTGGGGAGGTCTTCGTCTCGCCAGAGCTGGGGGCCTCGAATGGCAGGGTGGTATTTGACGGGAGCATCGCCACGGACAGGGGGGAGCTGGTGCTCAGGGGGCCCGTTATTGTGGAGGTCGAGGGGGGCTTCGTCCGGAGAATATCCGGCGGCTCCGAAGCGAAGAGGCTCAGGGAGGCGGTGGCGAGGGGTGCGGCGGCGGCCCGCAGGCTCGCGGAGCAAGGGAGGCTCTCCGATAGGGAGGCTGAGAGATACATCGCAAACGCCCGCGCGATAGGCGAGCTTGGGATAGGACTCAACCGCGCCGCGCGCGTTGTTGGCAATATTCTGGAGGACGAGAAGGTCTATAGGACCTGCCACATCGCGATCGGGTCTAACTACGACAACGACGGCCCCGCTCTCATCCACTACGACGGGGTAATAAACGAGCCCACCCTCACGGCGATTCTCCGCTCGGGAAAGGAGAGGACGCTGCTGGAGAGGGGTGAGCTTAGGGTCTAGGGCTCCGTTGGTGAAATCAACCGGATTCGAACTCTTCCTGCAGGTCTATGACGAGCTGCTCCAGAATCTCCTCGAAGGTGCGGCTCCGGTACTCCCGCACCCCCCCGAGTTCGGTCTGGACGCGGGCAACAAACTGATTGGCGCTTCGGCTTATCTCGATGTTACAGAGAGGCTCTTCCATCCGCCCTCTCCCCCCAGACAACGGTTGAATTACCGCATACAACAACCTCTATATAGCGTTTGTCCCTGCGCTTTGGTGCCGCCCCCCCGGATAATGCCGCTGGAGCTGGGCCCCGGACCGGCCCCCTTGGTGATGCATGGACAATACTAATAAATAATTCCGCATACAATGATATGGCGATGACGGCGCGCGCCGCCCTAATAGCGCTCACCCTCCTCGTGACTCTACCCCCCGCTTCGGCTCCGGAGACCCACGCCCGGGGGCTCTCCGCAGGGTCTGCACCTCATTTCCCTCCCGAGGGAACCCCAGGTCCCCGGGACTGGACAGTCGCCTCGACCGAGGTGGTGGCCAACGAAACCCTCGTGGTTTGCGGGAACATCACCGTTGGCTCGGGGGGGTGCCTCAGATTGGAAAACGCCGCGCTGCTATTCAACTGCACATCCCCGGGCGAATTTGGTCTCCTTGTGAAGTCTGGAGGGGAGCTAATCGCCCACAACTCGAGGCTGGACAGCGCCTCGGGGAATTCCTACGGCCTCCGTGCCCTGTATGGCTCAAGCGTTGTTCTCTCAAATAGCACCATCTCCCGGGCCGGGACCTGCTCGACTGAACCGGAGCTCTCGGGCCCGGTTATCGAGACCTCGAGCGCTCTTCTAGAGAACTCGACCTTCTCTTTCTCGGCTGCGGGCCTCTGCATCGTCGGCGCCCCCCTCTCGGTGCGCGACTGCACATTCACGGCAAACGTGGTGGGACTGGTCGCTTCCGCGGGCTCTTGCTCGCTCGTCCGCTGCTCGCTCGAGGGGAACACCGGCGCGGCGGTCCTGCTACTCAATTCATCCCGACTCGAGACCCTAGACTGCGGGCTCAACCCCATCGATGTAACCGTCGCTGATTCATCCAGCGCCCTCAAGCTCGCCTGGAGTCTCGATGCCAGAGTAATATTCGACAACCAGACACCCGCGGCAGGTGCTATCCTCTCTGTCCGCCCCTTCGACGGCCCCGAGGAGCTCTACCAGGCCGACGAACTAGGGGAGGTCAGGGGAGCGCGGGTTCTCTCCCACACAGTACTCAACCGAGGCGTAAGGTATCACGGACCTTTCAATATATCCGCGAACTCCGGCGGCCATAAGAGCTGGCTCGTCCGTGATGTCTCGGAACCCCTGAACATTACCATCCTCATCGACGTCACGCCACCCCTCGTCTTCATAGACTTCCCAGAAAACGGGACGTGGCTGAACGCAACACAAATTACGGTGCGTGGGAGGGCCCTGGACAGGCTAGAGAGGACGGGGGAAGCGGGCGTTGCGCTTGTCGAAGTTTCGCTTGACGGAGGTGACTGGGCTCCGGCGGAGGGGACGCGGGAATGGTCCCTGAGACTCGAGAACCTAAGGGAGGGGGACCATATGCTCGAGGTCCGGGCATGGGACCTTTGGAGAAATATGGGGAGGGCGGTCGCACTCTTCACCATAGACCTCACCCCCCCATCGCTCGATGTCTGGCCACCGCCGGGTCACCTGACCTCCTCCCTGAATGTGACGGTCCGAATAACCTCCGATGGACAATCCCTCTTTTTTAACGGCGCCCGTCTTGAGGCCTTCGAGCCCAACACTCCCCTCGAGCTAGTGTGGTCCCTCGAGAGCGAGGGCGAGAACCGAGCCCTCGTCGAGGCAGTGGACGGGGTTGGCAACTCCGCTCGCAGCGAGCTGCTCGTGGTTCGCGACACGCTCCCGCCGACCATCAGAATTCTCTCGCCCGCGCCCTTCTCCGAGCATGCCGAAGTGGTCATTCCGGTCGAAGGGGAGTGCTCCGACCCCCACGGGGTGGCTCTTGTTGAAGTCAGCGCGGATCGGCGGAACTGGACCCGATGCGAGGGTAATGAGAGCTGGCGGACTCTCGTGGCTCTGATGGAGGGCACCGCCAAAGTGTATATAAGGGCGAGGGACACGCTCGGTAATCAGGCCGAGACTTCACTGGTCGTTTTCATCAGGCGCCCGGACCTCTCGCCGCCCGTGATAGAGGTTCTTTACCCAACCAACGGCTCTGCTCTCGGGCTGAGTCAGGTGACAGTAATTGGGCGGGCTCGTGACCCAAGCGGCGTCTCAAGCGTCCAGCTGTCTCTGGATGGAGCCGTCTGGGTAGCAGCCGAGGGGGCGGAGAGCTGGAGCTGTGCGCTTAACCTATCCATCGGATGGAACATCATCCGCGTGAGGGCTGCGGACCGCGCGGGCAACACCGCCGCTCTTGAACTCTGGGTCCTCTACGAGCCCCCGCCGCCGGATACGACGCCACCCGAGCTGGAAATTCTCAACCCTTCACCCGGGCTCAGGGTGGGCGAGGGGAGGGTGGTGGTCTCAGGAATCGTCCGTGACCCTTCCGGAATTGAATGCGTCGAAGTATCGAGGAGCGGGAGGGGATGGAAAAGGTGCGTGCTCACGGGAGAAGTGTGGTCGGGCACCGTGGCGCTTGCGCCCGGCAATAACACGATCGTGGTGAGGGCGTTCGACAGGTGCGGGAACCGCGCCACGGCATCGACCTATGTTTTTCTCGCAACCGACGAGGGTCGGGCATTGGACTTGGTCCCGATAGCGAGTCTGCTCGCGGCCATCGGAATGACGGCTCTCGGTCTCTGGCTCGCCTGGAGGGCGTACGGTGGGCGCGGGACTCCATCCGGCCGGGGTTATGATGGCACTGATAGCGAGGAGGAGTAGGGGGATGAAAAAGGCTCCGGTGGGGGTGGCGTACACAGTCGGCGGCCAAAGGGTTGTGCTGTGTGGCGACGACAGGGTCTACCCGCCCTCTGAGGACAGCCTTCTCCTCGCCTCCGGCCTTGGGAGAATGGAGCTAAGAGGGAGAAAGGTTCTCGAGCTCGGAACGGGCGCGGGCCTTGCGGGAATTCTCTGCGCCCTCCGGGGGGCGGAGGTGGTCTGCACGGACATCAATCCTCACGCTGCGAGACTCGCGAGAAAGAATGCGAAAAAGAATGGCGTCGGTGCGAGGGTGGAGGTCGTGATGACGAATCTTTTCGATGGGATAAGTGGGCGGTTCGACCTCGTGCTCTTCAACCCGCCCCACCTGCCGACCGAGGAGGGCGACCTGACCCGGGATCCGTGGCTCGACGCCTCGGTCTGCGGCGGCCCGGACGGCCTCGAGGTGGCGCGGCGCTTTCTTGGGGGGCTTCCAGCGCACCTCGCGATGGGCGGCCAAGCCCTCCTCGTTCTCTCCCTCAGGCCCGGAGCGGTGCCGCCCCCGGCGCCGGGCCTCGGGATGAGGAAGCTGCGCTCGCGCAGACTGGACTTCGAAGAGCTAGCGCTGTTCGAGGTGAAGGCGGATGTGAGACCGAGCCGACGGGCGGGGAGGGGAGACCAGCAGCGGCCCGTGGTATCGCGTGTTCACAGGAGTGAGCGATGAGAAACCTTCGGGAGGAGAGCTTTAGAGAGCTGTTCCATGGAGGGCGAGCGAGGCCCCGCTACCGCAACAGGAGCCACGCTGGGAGGGTGCTGGCTGAGTCGCTGAAGGACCTCGCTGGCCAGCCCTGCACAGTTCTGGCGGTTCCCAACGGTGGCGTGCCGGTTGGGATAGAAATCGCGCGCGCCCTTGGCGCGGAACTCGGTATCGAGCTCGTTCGAAAGCTTCAGATACCCGGCAACACGGAGGCGGGCTTCGGCGCCATGGGTCTGGGGGGCGGGGTGGTGCTCAATCGCGAACTGGTTTTCCTCCTCGGTCTGCGCGAGGCGGACATCAGGAAGGCGCAGGAGGCGACGAAGGAGGAGCTGGAACGCAGGCGAGCGGAGTTCGGGCCGGTTGAGGCGCCCGTGGAGGGCAGGGTGGTCGTCCTGACCGACGACGGCCTTGCCTCTGGATACACGATGCTCGCGGCCGTCCGCTCCGTCCGTGCCCGCTCTCCTTCGAAAATCGTTGTGGCGGTCCCGACCGCCCCGCCGGAGTCCGTCAGGATGGTCGGTGCCGAGGCGGACAGAATCGTCTGCCCCGACGTGAGGGGCGGCGGCCCCTTCGCGGTCGCCGATGCCTATGAGGACTGGTACGACCTCACCACGCGGGAGGCTGTGGAGGCACTGGCCGCTTTTCTCTCAGAGAGAGGGCTCAGGGGCACCAACAAGCATTAATATCCACCCGCGGATGTCACAGCGATGCCCCGTGTCTCTGGGCTCCTGTTACCCCTGACCCTGATATCCCTCCTGACGACCCACGCCGCCCCACTCGTCCCTGCATCCGACATCGCCAACCCAGCCACAAAGGCAAAACAGTCGGCCGAGTACAGTCCGTTCACTGCGTGGGAGCTGGGGTACACAGGGAAAGGGGTGACGATCTGCATCATGGACACGGGCGTGGACAACAACCACCCCAGCCTCGCGGGGAAGTGGCTCGGGGGGGCGGACATGAGCAAGCCCGAGACCCCTCTCACGCCCCGCGATGGGACCTACGACGCTGACGACACCCACGGCCATGGAACAACCTGCGCGGGAATCGCCATGGGCACCGGAGCGCCTGAGGGCAGGTACCAGGGCTCGGCCCCCGGGGCGAGGCTCGTTGACCTGAGAATCGGTACTGTGATTGGCTATGCCCCCGGCGAGGGCCCGCTCAAGCTCTATGACGCTTCCCTGAAGGGAATTCAATGGGCTCTCGAGCACAAAGACCATCAGTGGCCCTCCGGGGGGGATGAGTACAGGGGCATCGACATCCTGAGCCTCTCGTGGGGCATCGACGTCGGTGGCTCATCGGACGGTTCCGACCCCTACTCCGCTGGTGTGGACAGGCTGGTTGAGGCCGGGATAATCGTGGTCCACGCAGCCGGGAACGACGGACCCGACAATGACGGCTTTAGGGGTATGAGCGCAGCCAGCAACGGCATCTGCGTCGCCGCCACCGACGACAAAGACACCATAGACCGCTCGGACGACGTTATCGCGGACTACAGCTCGCGTGGGCCTAGAAAGGACAATGGGGACGGTGACCCTTTCAACGAGCTCAGGCCCGACGTGGCCGCTCCCGGAACGGACATCACACAGGCAGAGTTCGACAGAGTGGGCGACGGCTCTGGGAATGGATACGGGCCTAGGGGGAGCGGCACCTCCTACGCCACACCGCTCGTCGCTGGCATCGTCGCCCTGATGCTGGAGGCGAACCCCGAACTCAGCCCGGCGGTCGCCAGGGAGATTCTCAGGGCCACCGCAGAGAGGAGGGGGGAGCCCTCTGCCCCAGACCTCGACCCCTTCTGGAACAGGGAGTACGGATGGGGGATAGTCGATGCCTATAGGGCAGTCAGAATGGCTGAGAGGACGCGTGACGTTGAAAGGGTTGACACCGGCCTCCAGTGCTTCGTTACAAGCGTCACTGTCGAAGGTCGGGTGGCGAGGGCGCGGGGACTCGCTTGGAATAGATACGGGGAGCTCGAGAGGGCCGAGGCCAGAATCGACGGCGGCGCGTGGAGACCCCTGCGCCTAGGGAACGGCCCCTTCGGCAACTGGTCTCTCGAACTCAATGGGCTGGCCGAGGGCAACCACACTCTCGAGGCCAGGGCTCTCTTCGGAAATAAGAGCTCCCTCATTTACGAAACTTGCTTCACCGTACCCTTCACTGGACCTCGTGGGATTGCCTCGGGCCCCGGAATTCTCTGGGTGGCCGGAGCGGTTGCGGCCTCTCTGGCGCTCTTGGTGGCCTTCAGGGTCTGGAAAATCGGGGGGCTCCGGAGGAAAAGGACGCCGGTCTGAGGGAAGGTGCTAGTTAGGGCCGGGCTCACTTGAGCTCCTCGAGCATTCTGTCCAGCTCGTCGTCGGGGAGCTTTTTCTCCCTTCCCTTCCCCTGGTCCTCCTCGGTCCCTGTGCCCTCGCCCGGACCAGCGCCGCCCTCTCCAGCGCTGTCCCGTAGCTCCTCCCGCTCCTCGGCCCCAGCCTCCCGGACCGGCTCACCCTGTTCACCCGTCCCGCCCTCCTCGCCTTTCTCCTCCCCAGCCTCGCCCTCCCCGGCCTCCTCTTCCTCCTCCTTCCCCCCGGGCCTGAAGACCTTCACTTCGGTCTCTCCTTCGCCCCCCGGCCTGAACACCTTGACCTCCTCCGCCTCGGCGGGCCTAAAGACCTTGACCTCCTGCTCGGTCGCGGGGCGGAATATCTTCACCTGCTCCCCGGTGGTCGTTACTGGAACAACGGGGGGCGCGGGCGTGGCCTTCTCGGTCCTGGCCGGTTTTGCGGGCGCCTCGACCCTCTCCTTCTCCGGAGCGTAGGCCTCCTCATAGCTCGGTTCCGGAGGGGCCGCGGGTCTGCGGTGGCGCATCACTATCACCGCTACGACAGCCAGAAGGACGACCACGACGGCGGCGACGCTACCATATATCATCAGGGCGCTTGGGCCCTCCTCTCGATGGGATGGGGGTCGGGCGACGGGAATCGGGTCGCCGAAGATGGCAACGCGGACGTTCGCCCTCGAGACGTTCATCCAGAGCTGCTGGCTCTCCAGCTCTAGACCCTGAAGGGGCACGGGCGTCCAGGCGCCGCCGTCGACGCTCCAGTATATTCTTATAGTGCTCTCGTTTACTCTGCTGAAATTTAGGGTTGAGTAGCGGATTGTGAGGTTGGCCCAGTACCAGAGCTCGGGGGGAGCTGTGGTGTTCATCACGAAGCAGAGATCCAGCGCCAGCTTTCCCGCCGGCACTGGCGGCGGCGTTACGTTTACCCCATTGAGGGGAGTGCGGAATGGGCCCGCTTGATAAACGTGTCCAAGAACTACGTTCGGCCTCCACGAGTCCTGGCGTATGTCCCGGAGCCACTTGACCAGAGGGCCTTCCCGGGTCTCGGTCGCGACCTTGCCCGAGCCATGACCATCCGCGGTCTCGAAGGAGTAGTTGTGAGGATAGACTGCCCCCTTGAGTAGGGTGTTCGGCATCACTATGAACTCATACTCTTTTCCGTCCGAGCAGTTGGTGTCGAGCGGGTCAACCGCCCTCATCACGTGCGGGGAGGAGCTGATGCCGTCGAGAATGAGGTGGACGTACAGGGGCATGTCGTTGTCTGCGTCCTTGTAGGTCACGGTGTATCGGAAGGTCGTGATAAGCTCGTCGCCCTCGGTTGGGTCTACCTTCCCGTTGCTCAGTTCGGGTGGGTTGTTTGTCCTCTCACTCACGTCGATGGTGACCATAGCGATTCCGTAGCTCGACCTCCCTTTCCCATCGTACACCATCAGCTGGATGATGTGTGTTCCGGTCACATTTATCTTCATATTAAAGAAGCGGGAGGTCCCGAGCGCCCCCATGAGATTGGAGCGCCATTCATAAGTCAGCTCGTCACCGTCGGGGTCGCTGCTGCCGTTGGCGCTGAAGTGAATCTCATCAGTGGTGAGGAAAAAGGCCCTGTCCTTGGGAGAGGAGATAACCGCCTTGGGCGGATTGTTGATCACCACGCGGTAGGGGTCCGAAGTCCCCTTGTGGCCGGCGGGGTCGGTGACCGTCAATATGACATCGTACTTCCCTCCCTCTATATACACATGCTCGACCACCGCGCCCGTGCCATGCTCTGTGCCATCGCCGAAGTCCCAATCGAACTGCAGGAGCCCCGGATTCTCGTCGAGGGATCTTGTTCCATTGAATACCACTGGCTCGCCCTTCTGATAGGTGCCGTTGTTTGGCAAGGTGTCGATGGTGATTATTGGAATTGGGGCGTCGTCGCTCACCTCAACTTCAGTGCTGGCAACGCTCCACGAGCCCTGGCCCCCATCCGAAACATTCAGGGTGACGTTGTAGCTCCCGGCACGCGTGTATGTGTGGTTGACCTTCATCCCAGTGGCGGTGGTTCCGTCGCCGAAATCCCATGAGAAGAAGAGCTCGTCGCCGTCTGGGTCGCTGGAGGCTGAGCCGTCAAACATTACGGGTGCGTAAACCCGCGTGGTTCTCTTCGGGCCCGGCACGGCGGTGGGGGGGTGGTTGACCACGTGAACCAGTATCTCCCGCTCCTCCGTCCTTGTCGGGTCTCTGTTCGAAGTCCCGTTGAGCCTGAAGCTGTAGGAACCGCTCTTCTCTGCTAGTGGGACGAAAATATCCATACGGACGCTGATCTGGCTACCAGAGGTCAGGAATATCGGGTTGGGCTTGCTGAGGTTTATCATCCAAGCCTGTGGTGGATTCGAAATGGTGAGGTTCACCTCATTCGCGGTATTGCCGGTGTTGGTTAGTGTTATGCCTAGCTCCCCTTTCCTTCCATGGATAATCTCCACGGGCATGCTCGTCCCGAGCTCCATTCTGAATGAGAAGTCATTCTCGACACGGATGAGCAGGTAGGATATATCGTTAGAGGGGACCGTGTCGCCGGGGAGCAGGGCTGTCGCTCTTAGTCCATAATAGCCCGGCTGGGCGAGGTCGAAAACCGCAGAGGCAGTGTCCGACGCCCCCACACTCATCGGCTGAATCTGAACTTTCTTCTGGTCCTTGTTGACTAGCTTCCAGGCCACGACGGTGATCTCGTCGATGTGCCACCCTTGACTCCTCTGGGAGCCCTCCTTTGCATAGAAGTGGAACCTGATTTTCACCGTCGTGCCCACGTAGGGGGTCAGGTCAAACGTCGCGCGAAGCCAGTTGCCTCCGGGGTTCATTCCGCTGTAGCCCCCGATGTTGCCATAGGGCGATCCGGAGTCCAGCGTGTTCCCATACTCCATCATGAAGGGCTTGAGGTACACCCATTCCCCGGCGCCGCTCTGGAGCTCAACGAAGCCGCCGTCGCACGCGCCCGCAGACTGCATCTTGCTCTGGAAGTAGAGGCGGGCGTGGGTAAAGCCCGCGAGCTGAATCGGCGGCGATATCAATGCAGAGTCCTCCCCATCGGCGTACTGGTTTGTGGTCTGGTTCCGATTGGAGAAGCATTTTGTGCTTGAGAGATTGTAAGGCGGGCTCGTGTCCGTGAAGACGTTCCAGGAAGTGCCCACCCCTCCTCCCGGGCCGTCGAGCGTCCTTAGGTTTCTGGGCGTCCACTTCCCCAGACCAGACTCGAAATCGTCCTTGAACGGCGTCTCGATGCCGTTGGTAACCTCCACATCGTCTATGTACCAGCCGCTGACACCATCCGGGCTTATGAAAGTCCCGCTGCTGCTGAATACGAATCGAATCTTGATACTGTAGCCCGCGTACTTACTAAGGTCAGCGCTCGTGAAGAGCCAGCCATGGCTGTCACCCCCGAAGCAGGGAACGTCTTTCGATATCGGATTGATGGGGGCGGTGACGGTGTTGTAACCCGGGGTGTTGAAGCTCCAGGTCTCAGGGCCCTCTCTCTCCCACTCACCGGTTCCGTTCTTTATCTCAATATAGCCCCCGTCCTGGCTCACGGCGGTGGCGTAGCGGTGCCTGAAGTTCAGCACCGGGCTCCCGGTCGGCACGGAAATCGACACGGCGCTCTCCAGAGCCTCCTCCCAGTTGGAAGCGTACTGAATTGCCGCCTGCCCCTCTCCGATGCACCCGGCGGAGTGTGTTGCGGAGTAGCAGGTCCTGTTCGTGACATGCCATCTGCCGGTGGTGAAGTCGCGGACCGTCCAGCCGGGCGGCATCGAGGCTCCCTCAGCGTCAGCATAGAAGACTGTTCTATTTGTATCGTTATACGCCACCTCGATATTCACCTCAAATGCCGAGGTCGCGGTATCCCCGGTGTTCTTCACGTTCACCCTCACGCTGGTCTGTCCCGTGGGGTAGGGCTTCTGAAAACCGGGGTCGTCAAGATCCTTGATGTTGGAGAAGCCGAGGACAGAGACATCTAGGCCCGGGCCGCGCATTCCTCCTCCGCCCGGGACGAATGGGCAAAGCAGCGACCCAGCTAGCAAAAGAACTGGGTAGATCGCTCCGATTCTCGATAGTGAACTCTTCTTCTTCATCCGCGATCCTCCGATTTTCTACTTCTCTACATTAATCCCTCTTGGATATATGAAGATTTCTTATCCATGCAATAATTTTTATCTGTCTTCCACCCCAGCCCTTTTCCCAGCCCTCAAGTCCATTCGTAACGCTTAATTACGACGAAACCGGTCTGGGTAGTGAGCCGGGAGTGGTAATGCAGAAGCCCAAGAGCATCTGCCCCCACTGTGCTAAGGACACCGAAGGGTCCATTCGGGACAAGGGCCTATACTTCCTGATCGTCTGTAGCGAGTGCGACACTATACTGGGCGTCCTTCCCAAGTTCTACCAGAAATGCTCCTGGAAAATGCCTGAGAAGTCCGGAGAGAGCTCGCCTGCAGCCGGCGTCAGGGCTACTAAATGAGCCTTACAGACAACCGCCCTGAGGGCGGTACCGGTAACGAGGATTTCGTCATCCGAAGGTTCAGGCTGGAGGACCTCTCCCAAGTCGCCAGGCTTGTCGAGAGCGTGTTCAGGGAAAAGTACGATGTGCAGATGTACCTCAATCTATACCAGAGCTGGCCCGACGGTTTTCAGGTCGTCGAGAGGCGGGGAGAGCTCGCCGCCTTCCTCCTCGGGATGATATCGGGGCCCAGGCAGGTCAGGGTCCTTCTGCTCGCGGTCCATCCGAACTACAGGAGCCGGGGCCTGGGCTCATGCCTCCTTGCCAGTTTCATACAGGCGGCGAAAGCTCTGCCGGCCGATGCCGTCACGCTCGAGGTCAGGATGAGCAACCACCGTGCCCTAGCGTTCTACCAGAGGCTCGGCTTCTCCATAACGGGCATGATTCCGAACTATTATAGAGACGGCGAGAGCGCCCATGTGCTGGTGAAGTGGCTCGGGTGATATCGAGCGTTCTGGAGCGGCGCAAAGGGATTATATCCAGTGAGGGAAATCAAGGCTCGATGACGGAGCTAAATTGCGTGATTCTGGCTGGCGGGTTCGCCCGGAGGCTGCTACCCCTGACCGAGAACACCCCCAAGCCCCTCCTACCTGTCGGAGGAAGGCCAATTCTCTCCTATACTATTGAGAAGCTCAGGAGAGTCGGTGGGCTCGGGAGGTGCTACCTCACCACCAACAAGAAGTTCGAGAGAAACTTCAGGGAATTCATGGAGAGGGAGTGCGGAGGCCTAGCCTTCGAGCTCTTCGTCGAAGATGCTGAGCGGGAGGGTGAGAAGCTAGGGAGCGTCGGGGCTCTCGCCCACCTCTTCTCCAAAAAAAAGCCAAGCGACAGCACCCTTGTGGTCGCCGGTGACAACCTGTTCGATCTCGAGCTTTCAGAGCTCGTGGAACACCACAGAAGAGTCGGGACGTCCGTCGTGGCGGTCTACGACATCGGCTCGTACGAGAGAGCGTCGCTCTACGGTGTGGTCTCCTTGGACCGAGCAGGGAGAATTCTGTCCCTTCTAGAGAAGCCCCCGGAGCCACCCTCAACCCTCGTCTCCACGGCCTGCTACGTTTTCGATGCGGATGCCCTTCGTCTCCTCCAGACATATATTGACGAGGGAAACCCCTGCGACGCCGCTGGCCACTTCGTGGCCTGGCTCTGCCGCCGGAGGCCCGTTTATAGCTTCGTTTTCTCCGGGATGTGGTTCGATATCGGCTCGCCCGAGAGCTATGCTGAGGCTGACAGGATTATGCGCGAGAGGCGGCATCATCGGTGATGCAAAACGCTTTAACGAGCGAGCGTCATTCCTCCGGCGTGCAGAGGTAGCCAAGCGGCCAACGGCGCCAGCCTTGAGAGCTGGTGGACCCTCAAGGTCTTCGGGAGTTCAAATCTCCCCCTCTGCGTTATCAAACACCATAGTCCGCCGTCGGGGGGATTTGAATGGCGCCGAGGAGAGGCGCGGGCTAGGAAGATCCCGAGCCCAGCAAGCGCTCTTCTGTGATTCAAATCCCTTCCTCCCCCCACCCTCCGCCCTCTCAGGGTGGTCTGAAATCGGAATCGACGCCTGAGCCTCTGAAAACCGGTGCCAACAGTGTCCATGTCGGGGCCGAGAAGGGATAAAAAATGGAGAATCAAACCTTTATAAAGATTTATATATTTTACAATACCATTTATAGAGCGAAAAGGAAAGTGGAAGAGATGGGTGCGCACTCCGTCATCTTCGGTATCATACCTATTATTAATTTCACCCTCACGAAAAGCAAGAGAGCCCCCGAGCTTGCATCATTCGTCAGGGAGTATCGGTTTTCTAGAACGGAAAAGGATTTGGTTCTATACACCGGAGGTGCTCTCACAGGGCTTACAAACCGCCTCCCGCAGGACGCGCGTGCAGAAAAATCAATAAAGGCCCTAATGCTGGATCACAAGACCGCCGCACCGAGGGCGAGCCCGAGGGCGCCCCTCGAGACCCGCATCCGCATCTGATTCCTGAGGTGCGCCTCTCCCTACCCGCTCTTTGGCCTTTTTTAAGGAAATATCCTTATCTAGTGAAAGACATATTGAGCCCTCGACATGCTTCCCACCAGCATTTGGGACTCGCTCCCTCCAAAAGTTCGGGTTCTGCTCTACCTCCACAGCCTCAGGGAGACGAAGATGTGGGCTGGGAAGAAGGCGAGGCCTGAGGACTTTACGCAGAAGGGAATGGCCGAAGCCCTTGGCGTCAGCGTTCCCAGACTCAGCAAGCTCCTTACTTCACTGACCGCAGAGGGCTCGGTGGCATCCTCACGCGTAAGAATTCCGGGCCTCAGGCGCAGCCCTCTCTCCTATTCTCTCACCGAGGCCGGGGCGAAGCTTGCCGCGACCGAGGTCAAGGAGATTCTGCGACGCAAGGTTAGGTTCACCAGCCTCGATGGCACAGTTACCGTGAGGAGTCTTAGAAAGCTCAGCAAGGCTCTGAGGATGGAGGGGAACCTCTTCGCCCTGCTCACGGCGACGGATGAGCGCCATGGCCTCCGCGCCGACGCAATCCGGGAGAAGCCGGCTAGGCCGGAGGCTCCACGGTTGGCCAGACCGGAGATAATAGACCTCCGAAACGCCATCCTCGACATCCCCCACTTCGTCGGGAGGAAGGCCGAACTCAAGGAGCTCGCCTCGTTTCTGGCCGACCCGAAGGCCCGGCTCTTTTCATTGACGGGCGCGGCCGCGATAGGTAAGACCTCACTCGTATCGCGCTTCATCAGGGGCCTTACCGGCGACCTCTCAGTCGCCTTCCATTCCTGCCGGGAGTGGGACACTCTGCGCAACCTGCTCGAGCCCGTGGCGGAGCTGCTCGCGAGACGCGGACATAGAACACTGGAGCATGTCCTCCGAACAGAACTCAATCCGATAACGATGCAGCAAATCGCTGAAATACTGAAGAGGGACCTGTGCGGTGTGAGGGCTCTGTTCGTTTTTGACGACCTGCATAAGCTCCAAATCGACTTCAGACCGATGTTAAAGTTCTTCCTGAGTTTTGCGCATCAGGAGGGCTCTCGCGCACCACGGGCCGCCACCCAAGTCAAGGTCATAGCGACCTCCCGCGAACCATTGGTCGGGGTTTTCGACCCACGCGACATCCTATTGAAGGAGCTCGTGAGGGAGATGGAGCTAAGGGGCCTCAAAGAGAGCGAGGTTGCGCAGATGCTCCAGCTTGGAAAAGCCTTCTCCCTCCCGGCGAAGAGGGTCAACGAGCTGACGCGGGGCAACCCTCTCTTCATCGAGCTGATTATCCGCTCAGGCTTGTCCGGCGCAGTGAAGGACTTCAGAAAGTTC
Source organism: Thermoplasmata archaeon (assembly GCA_038851035.1). Classification (NCBI taxonomy): domain Archaea; kingdom Methanobacteriati; phylum Thermoplasmatota; class Thermoplasmata; species Thermoplasmata archaeon. The sequence continues at coordinate 17,889 of JAWCLH010000021.1, read as the reverse complement.
ATCGAGAGCGAGGTTATCGCCAAGCTTTCCGAGGACGAGAGAACCGTCCTGAGCTGCCTGAGCGTCTTCAAAATCCCTGTGCCGTTCAGCGCCCTCCAGATTCCCCAGGCGACGGTTCAGGCAGTCGAGAGGCTTGTCAGGACGGGGCTTGTGAATGAGGCGCCTCCAGGCGTGTTCTCTCTCCCCGATATCGTCGTGGACACGGTGTACCGCTCCCTGAAGCACGAGGACAGGAAGCGATACCATCAAGTCGCAGCCAATTACCACCTCTCCATTAAGAACGACGGGAACATAGCGGCTGCTATAGACCATCTCACCGCTGCGGACAGGATTGTCGAGGCGCTGGAACTCGGGGCCCAGCATGTTAGGGCTCTGCTCAAGGCCGGCTTCAGCGACCGGATAAACGAGCTCCTCAAAGAGGCCGCGAGGGTCGACATACCGTCGCGGGGTATTGTTGCAGAGTGCAAAATCAAGTCTGAGCTCGCGCTCGCCTCGGGCGAGTGGAGAATGGCCCAGATATACCTCGATAGAGCGCTCGCCAATGTGAAAGGGAACCCCCCCGAAGAGGGCAGAATTCTGGCGGCGATGGCCCACGCCCTCAGGGAGCAGGCGGCGTACGACAGGGCTCTGAAGAAGTACTTTTTAGCCGAGAAGCGCGCCCTGAAGCTCTACGACATCCCCACCCTCGGAGAGATATACCGCGGTATTGGGAAGGTCTACTGGAGGAAGGGTGAGTTCAAGGAGGCCCTGACGTACTTGAAAAAGAGCCTGGACTTCCTCAAGGCGGAGAACATGGAGGCAGAGAGGGGGGAGACCTACATTGACCTTGGGCTTGTGTACAACTGCCTCGGAAAATATGAGGAGGCGATAGATTATTATTATAGGGCAATCGAGCTCTTCAAGGCGAGGAAGTGGATTCATCCAATGGCGAGGGCGTATAATAGTTTGGGAATTCAGTACTTGGATCTGAAGGATTATGACAACGCGATCAAAGCATGGACAAGATGTTATCTCCTTTCGAAAAAAACGCAAAATAAAAAAGGAATGATTGTTTCATTGATGAATCTTTCAGACCCTTACTCTATAAAAGGAGATTTTAATAAAGCATTACGATGTATTCAAAAAGCTATGAAAATTGCAGAAGATACGGGGGATCAATTAAGTATTGCGGGTGGATTTTCTAATTTTGGACAAGTCTATGCAAGAATGAAAGATTGGGAAAAATCATTTTCTTATTTTGAAAAGAGTTTAACGATATTAAGAAAATATTCAATACCATACGAAATAGCAATGAAATTATTTTATTATGGTGAGGCTCTAAAAAACAGCGGGGAACTGGATAAAGCCAATGCTATCTTAATGGAAGCCCTACATCTTTTTCAACAATGCAAGGCCCGCAAGAGAGTGGAGGAGGTCAAGGACCTCCTCCGGGACATAGCCCTTAAGCGACGTCAAGGATGACGGTTCCGGCGCTGTCCTCGATTTGCGGCGTTTGGGTTCCGGGGTACTGCTGCTGTATTTTGTTGGCTTGATGCGCGAACGCCTCCTGGACGGAGACAAAACCATCGCCACTGGTGTCCGCGGCCGGGTCGCTCAGGCTCTCGGACAGCAGGAAGTGGTTGGGCGTGTAGCTCTCCGAGTAGGTGTGGCTGGTCACGATGAGCCTGTCTTCGCCGCTGAGGTCCTCGATGAACGCGCCCGAGTAGCGGGAACTGAGCTCAATGGTCATCGATTTGTAGATTGCGATATCGTTAATCCAATCTCGTAGCTCTAGGACTGAGACTAGACCATTTTTAGTCTGAATATAACAATGGCCATTTATCCATGATTCATGGTCCATCACAGAAATAAACACTTTGCTCTCCGAGCTGGAGTGGTTGGCGATGTACTCGATCGCGCCCCGCAGGTTCTCCTTGGTCGCTGGGCCGTCGGCCTCGTCATGGTCCGCTAGGAAGGTTATGTGGCTATCGAGCCATCCGTGGTCGATTAGCCAGTTGTGCAGGGCCCAGCCCTCATTTATCGGCCCGTAATCTCCGTCCTCGTCTACCGCGAAGATGACCGCGTAGGCGTAGTCCTTCGAGTCCAACTCCACGGCACCTCCAGCGGGCAGTCCCATTCCGAGCAGCATCAGGCCCACAAGGGCCCCAAAAAGAGCTGCCCATCTCCTATTCTCCCCGTTTTTCTCAGTTTCCATGTTTCTCCCTTTCCTGCCCCCTCTGTTCAGGAGGCGCAAACTCGACACCACAGCCCCTTTTTATTATCTTCGGGAAAAATTAACAGCAAATTATTTATGATAGTGCAATCTTAATAATTTAAAAATTAAATAATATATAAAATGTTAAAAATAGATTATGGAATATAACATTTTTATAAATTAATGCCTGTTAAATCAAGTTCTTAATTTTATATTAAGATATTATCAGCGTAAAAATGACCCGAAAGCTCTTGAAAATCGACCAAATTTGGTCAAATCCCAACAATTTTCTCGACGGTGATTCTTTCTAGTATTAATAGCTTGCTGTTAATTTTTCCAGTTAATTATTTAAATGATGAGTCCGACGACGTATATTTGCGAGGCCGGCGGGAGCGCGGATTGAAGACCAAGGGAGGATGGATGGAGAGAAGGACAAACCATCTCGTGCGAAAGGTCTGCGTGCTTGGCGACGCTGGAGTGGGAAAAACATCACTAGTAAGGAGATACCTCAGCGGCACCTTCGACCCCGAGCAGCGTCCCACAGTAGGCACTCTCGTCTCTGGGAAAACTGTCCTCATCAGCTCTCCGGATTGCGCGCTCGATATCCGCTTGAAGCTCTGCGTATGGGACATCACCGGCCACAGGAGGTTTCTCAGAGCCCACAGGCTTTTCCTCCGAGGCTCCCATGGGGCAATGGTCGTGGCGGATGCCACCCGCCCCCAGACGCTCTATGGAACAATAGACTGGTTGGAAGACCTGAGAGAGGAGGCCGGCAAAGTCCCGGTCGTCCTTGTTCTCAACAAAATGGACATTTTAGAGAAGAAGCGGCTGGATATCGAGTTTCTCAAGGACATCTGCGCCGGCTTCGGTTGCGAGCTGCGACTGGCGAGCGCGCGTACAGGACAGAATGTGCACAACTCGTTCGAGCGACTCCTCAGAAAGCTGGCGGGGTCGGTGTTGGACGGCGCTTCAGTGAGCGGATCTCGATGGACCATCTGTGCATAGAGCAATTCAAGGGTACTCCGAGTGAAAAAACCAAGCCTGAGGGGCTGCTAAACCAAAGGCGCGCCCATTCCCAGCGCTCTGGTCTTCGCCCCCGGCCCCTCCTCCTTGGTCACACCCCCATTGTCGAGCGTTTGCTGGAGACTTCTGAAGATGGCCCCCTCATATACTGCAGAAAAGCCGGTCTCACTGCTGATGTAGACAGGAGGTCGGGATGAGCGAGAGGCGGGAGCACCGTGACAGCAACTCCGGAAGAGGGACAAATGGCCCTCAGGAGGCGCCCCAGACCCTCATCGAGGCGCTTCTTCTCAGCGCTGAGGCCGCAGAGTTTGGGGGATACATAGCCGTTCCATGGGCGCACATTGGCCAATGCGAACGCAGGAGAGGGGGGAAGGCCCGGGGCGGGGAGGTCTGACAGATACCACACTGGCGAGCCCTACGACAACCCTGAGCGAGTGGTTCGACACGTTTTTATACCTGCACCTTTTCGCGTTCCTCGTTCAATGGAGGCGAGGGGGTTCTGAACTCGAAGAGAGGAAGGGCGGGGGGAGAGGAGAGAGGGCCCGGTGACCCTTGTGAGGCTCTGAGGCAGAGGGTTACACAGCTCGAGAGGGAGCTCGCGGAGGCCGAGGAGCGCGAGAGGATGTATCGCGATCTCGTTGAGCACCTCCCGATAGGAGTCTACAGGACCACCTCCGACGGAAAAATTCTTCTGGCCAACGCCGCCGTGGTGAAAATGCTGGGTTTCAGGTCCTTTAGCGAGCTCGCGGCCCGGAACCTCGAATGCGGGGCCTACGAGCCAAACTACTCAAGAGCGCAGTTCAGGGAGCGCATAATGCGCGACGGGGAGATAAGAGGGCTTGAGTCGGTGTGGACAACACACGACGGCAGAGAGCTCCTCGTGCGGGAGAATGCGAGGGTCGTGATTGGCAGGGACGGCTCAACCGTATACGAAGGCACGGTGGAGGACTGTACTGAGGCTAGGAGAAGGGAGGAGGAGCTCAGGGCCAAGGCGGAGTTCCTCGAGGAGGTCGTGACCAACGCTTCGGTCGGAATATTCGTTCTGGATGAGGAGGGGAACTACGTGTTGATTAACCCGGAGTGCGGCCGCATCGTGGGCCGCTGGCCGGGCGACCACGTGGGCAGAAGGGCGGGCCTGCACATCCACCCGGATGACCAGACGAAGGCCTTATCGCAATTCCTCCTTGCGCTCGGCGGAGAGCAGATCGAGTTCACGACCAGAATTCAATCTGCTGATGGCTCCTATAGACACTGCCACGTCAACCTCTCGCCAGTGAAGCTGATGGGGAGGGCGCATGTGCTCGGCGTCGTCACCGACGTCACGGATAAAAGGTCGCTCGAGGAGGCTCTGGTGAAGCGCAGGGGCTCGGACCTCCATATCGTGCTCATCTCCGCCCTGCCCTTACTGTCAGCAAGACTCACAGAGGCGGAGCTCGAGCACGCGCTGGAGGTATTCGAGAAGGAGTTCGAGGCGCGCGCCCGACAGCTTCACGTCGAGAATCTGAGGAGGATGGAGGAGTACGAGAACGGAGACTTAAAGGACCGGAGCGAACCGGCTCGTGTGCTGAAGAGATACCTCCTGTACCTCTCCAGTTTGTTCGGAAATATCGACGTCAGGGCGGAGAGTTCTCTCTCCGGCTCCGGTGGTCGCCTAGAGCTCCACAACTGCTGCTGGCTCCAGGACGCAAAAAGGAGCCCCCTGTTGTGCAGGCTATGCGAGATGATTCTGAAGAGGACCTTCGAATGGACGGGTCTAGTAGGAGAGGTCCGGCCAATCACCACAATCGCGCGGGGCGCCGGATGCTGCAGGTTCGATTTTGAGCTCCGCGCCTGAGGCCATACAGCTCCTCAGCCGGGCGGCTTTCTCTCGACCGTGAATATCCTTTGGAGCCTTCTCCCGTCGGAGCCCCTTGCTCTAGCAGTCACGAGCGCGGACACCTTAGGCTCTCGAAGGAGTCTAATCGTGACTCTGTGTCCGGCCCCGGAGGAGAGCTCGAGCTCGCGGTCCGCACTCCACCTCACGGGGAAGCTCTCGGGCAAGGGGAACCAGTTCCCCTTATCGTCCAGTCCACGGGCGAAGACCTCGACACTCTCACCAACCCCCAAAGGAACATGGTCCTTCGGTGGTCCGGACATCTGTGCCCCGTCCGCCGTGAGGACGAGGTTCGATATTCGAGGCAGGAGGTCCGCGTCCCCGCACTCGATTTCGATGCTCGCCAGAGCTACTCGCCTGACCTCCTGTGAGGCACCGCCCAGCACAACCACTGGCTGAATTCGCGGCTCGAAGGGGGCGCGCGGGAAGCACTCGCTTAGTGGAGGACCTGCTAGCGGTGCGTCGCACGCCGGGCTCCGGACGGTCTCTCCGGCCTCCTCCTGTCTGTGACCACCAACAACCTCCGCCCTGATAATCTCGACCAGCTCCACGCCGCAGACCCTGCATGTGCGCACCGTTTCGTCATCCTCGCGCGCTTTGCACCGCGGGCAGAGCCTCCCGCCCCTCTCCTCAGGGTCGGCACCCACAAGGGATGAATTCCGCTCCTCAGATTAATAGCTTGCTCCGCATACTGTCCTCCGCCCTGCCCCCGGGGATTTTCTTCTGGTAAAAAGATTAATTACACCCACATACCATTCGGCGCTGAAGGGATAGCGCTGGAGAGGAATGACCGCAGGATGCTCGTCCTTGGGCTCGGGGTCACCGTGGTGGCCCTAGCACTAGCAGGCGTGACCGGTGGCCCAGAGACGAAGCCCTACGCCCTTCCCGGCGGGAAGAAAGCCGAGCTCACATCCGTTCAGACGAGTTTCGCGGGTCAGGGTAGCGAGAACTCCGAGACCCAGTTCAGCGTGGTCATCAACGATACGAACTTGGTCGAGGTCATTGTCACCCTCACCTGGCAGGACGAGGCCGCGAGCAGGATAGGGCTGACCAACGAGCCCGATACGCTAGGAGTGACCGTCAGCAGCCCCGAAGGGGAATCCCGGAGCGACAGCGGCAACTCCGGCTCCGTCTCGGTGCGTTTCGCCTTCAATGTGACGGAGGACACAGCCCTGAAGAAGCCCTCGAAGCGCGGAATGGGCACTTGGGACGTGGTGGTCGAGGTCGGCGCCTGCGGCGACCAGGAGCCATTCATCCCCGACCCCCTGGGCCTCCGAACGGTGGCCGACACAGGCAACGCTTTCACCCTAACCATCGTTTATAATTACTATAAAATTGTCGCGGCTTCGGGGGTGAGCTGACGGCCGACGAGTTCGTTCCCTACATACCTCCCGAGAAAATCGTGCCAGAGCTTACCCTCAAGATGCTCATTATGGGCATCATCCTGACCATCGTGATGGCGATGGCCAACGCCTATCTCGGCCTCTACGCCGGCATGACGGTCTCGGCCACGATTCCGGCGGTTGTGATGGCCCTGATATTCCTAAAGCCGGTCAAAGGCACCGTGCTCGAGATCAACCTCTCGAAGGCGATGGCTGTGACGGGCGAGGCCCTCGCGGCGGGCGTCATCTTCACCTTCCCCGCTCTGCTCGTTCTATACCACCCCAACTTCACTGGTGGCGCGGCGGGCTGGAAGAGCCTGATGGACAACCTGCCCGTTATGATGATAGGCTCCTTCATCGGCGGCCTCCTCGGCATCCTATTCACCATTCCCCTCAGACGTGTAATGATAGTAGACCTTAACCTGCCCTATCCCGAGGGCGTCGCGAGCGCGGAGGTGCTCAAGGCCCTCGATAAAGGCGGGAGGGGGATGGGGCTGATATTCGTGGGCCTAGGGGTTGGTGCGCTGTTCAAATTCGCGAGCTCGGGCTATGGCCTCAGACTCTGGAAAGAGAGGCTGGAGGCGGTGGTTGGCGGTATGGGTGCGAGGATGTATGGAGGCCTGAGCCTCTCCCCAGCTCTCCTCGGCGTTGGGTACATCCTGGGGGCGAGGATAGCGGCCAATGTCGTGCTCGGCGGAATTATAGGTTGGATAATCCTCATCCCTCTAATCGGCGGAATTGCGGGCTGGCCAGAGCACGGGTTCTACATAGACGACCCCGTCGGCCCCCAGCTCGGCCCCATGCTCGGCGGCGTCTATGAGCTCTGGTTCAGCCAGACCATGTATGTAGGTGTGGGGGCAATCGTCACGGGGGGCCTCATCACCCTCTGGCAGCTGAGGAGCGCGATCGTGAAGGCAATGAAGGGCCTGGGCGGGTTCGGAAGGAAGGCGAGGGGCGAGCCCGCGCCCATTCGAACCGAGAAGGACTTCCCAATGAGCCTGATATACTTTGTGGTCATCGGGGTCTTCATGGCCGGCCTCTACTTCTGGGTGACCGGAAACGGCTGGGTCGCTGGTGTCTCCGCGTTTGTGCTGATGGTCTTCTGCTTCTTCTTCACCGCCGTAGCGGGCTATCTCGCGGGCGTCATCGGCTCCTCGAACAACCCGATATCCGGCGTCACGGTGGCGACCCTCCTCTTCACCGCGTCCCTCCTCCTCGGTCTTTCCCAGTTCGGCCTCCTAGATGTTAACATTGGCATGACCGCGACAATCATCGTCGGCGCGGTGGTGTGCTGCTCAGCGGCCATCGCGGGCGACTCGATGCAGGAGCTCAAGACAGGCCAGCTCCTTGGCGCCACGCCGTATAATATTCAAATAGCGAGGTTCATCGGTGTTCTGGTCGCTGCGATCGTGATTCCGCCTGTGGTCGCGCTTCTGGCCCAGGCCTACGGAATCGCTCTCCCCGATGCGACCCACCCGTCCCCACTTCCCGCCCCGCAGGCCGTGGTCATGGCCACAATCTCGAGGGGTGTATTCAACCTGCAGATCAACCTCCCGATGCTCCTATTGGGAGTGGCTCTGGCCTTTGTGCTGAAATTCGTGCTCAAGCTCTCGCCGATGGCGGTTGCGATCGGAATCTACCTGCCCTTCACACTGACGCTGCCAATCATGCTCGGCGGCCTCGTCCAGATGTTCTCAGATAAGTTCGTGGAGAAGAAGCTCTGCAAAGAGCTCGAGGTCCTGCCCGAGGGGGAGCGGGGGCCGGCGCTGAAGAAGGCAATGGAGGAGAACCAGAACAGGGGAATTCTCTTCGCGTCGGGTCTGATTGCGGGTGAGGCCATCATGGGCGTAGTGATAGCCCTTTTTGTCATCCTCAATCTCAAGCTGGGGCTTGTCGGGACCCCGGGCGAGCTCCCCGGTCTGCTGGTCTTCGTCTACATCGCCCTCCTGCTCTCCTACGTCATCATTCGGGAGCACATCAGGACAATGAACAGGAGAGAGTTCGCGGAGGGCTGGAGGGTGGTGCTCCGGGACTACAAGTGCTATGTCCTCAACCGCTTCAGGAAGGGGTAGGACCTGGAAGAAGGCCCGCAACCTTCTGGATATGATTCCTGCCAAGAATTCTGGTATTGTCTATGAGATTCTACCGCCCACTCTCCCGCCCGCGTCGTCCGACGGGAGGGGGAGGGGAGGAGAAGGCGCAGCCCCACCACCCCAAAGGCCCCCTCCTCCTCCCTCCCTGTACCCCGGAAAACCACGTTCCCCGGGTACCGTGTCCATTCTCGTACCGAGGTTCCGGGGGAGAGTTGGCAGGGGCTTCTGCAGGCTCATCGGCGTCGGAGAGAATATAAGGGTCAATCTGGACTCCTACGGAACCTTCGTCTGGCTATCAATCGACGGTAGGACATCGGTACGGGAGCTCGGGAAGGCTCTGAGGGAGGAGTTCGGTTCCGGCGTGGAGCCGGTCTACGCGAGGCTCGCAGCCTTCCTCTCACTCCTCGAGAGGAACGGCCTCATACACTACGCCGCTGGCGAAAAGGAATTAATACCCAAACGACATGCCAGCAGGGAGCCCCGGTAGTATAGCGGTCTAGTATCGAGGCCTGTCGAGCCTTGGGCTTGGGTTCAAATCCCAACCGGGGCGTATTATCCAATAGGACCAATTATTGGCGGTTGGGATTTGACAGTCACTGAAGATATTCTCTATCCGAACCGCTCGCCTCCGACGGCCTTCACGAGCTCCATCCTGTTCACCGCACGAATGCTCGGCGCCGCGGCGAGGAGGGCAAAGACAAGGTTCTGGCCTGAGAGAGAGAAACCCAAGCCAGTCTGCCGGGTGGAGGATAGTTGAGTACATGGGGAAAAAGCTCTTCATCTCGCCCTCGAGGGCCAGCAGGACCGCGTAGGTCATCGGAACGCTCAGGAGCGACGCGGCCCCCACGACGACGAGAGTCTCCGTGATTATCGAAGAGGCTATCTGGCGCCGGGAGTAGCCGATCGCCCTGAGCTGACCGTACTCCTGCCACCTCTCCAGCACGCCCACGGAGACAGTATTGGAGACCGTGACAGCCGCCATCGCGATACCGACGAGCGAGTAGATGTAGATCAGGTTCTCGTAGTCGGCCATGAACTCCAGAATTCCGCTCTGGGCGGATTCCGGGGTATACAATTCGGCGACGTCCGGGGAAGAGCTCAGGCCCTCCCTCACCTCCGCCGCCCTGCCCTCCGGGAGGCTCAGGTAGAGGCCTCAGTAAAGCTCCCTGCCGGCTAGTGCCTCGAAAACCTCCGGGGCGACGAAGAACCCGCCCAAGGAATTTTCAAAGACCCCGCACACCCTCAGCTCCTGCGCGCCGCCCGGGCCCCTAAGTAGGACAGAGCTGCCCACCCCAATCCCTTTCCTCTCTGAGATAGATCTCTCCACCATCGCTTCCCCGTCCGAAAGCGCCCTTCGCCCTTCTTTTATCCTGAATATGTGGAGGCGCTGCTCCAGCCCAAGCCCCACGACCACGACAGGTTCCGCCGGCGCACCCGTGGCTCCGGCGCGGGACTACGACGCGGTTATTTGCGAGAGCGGCGCGACCTCAACTGCATCACCCGGAGCGAGCGCAGATAGTTGAGACGCGTTCAAGGGACTGGAAAACTCGACCAGTAATTCCCACCTCTCGCTCTCGTGGAGGCTCTGGCTGAGCGAGTTGACGAATGCGGGCCACATCAGTAGCGCCATGCAGCCGATAACGATTGAGCCGGACACGGCCAGGGTTGTAAGACAGGTCCTGACCGGGTGGCTGGAGAGGTGCATGAAGGCGTAGTGGGTCAGGTAGGTGCCCCTCACGGGAGCGCTCAGGGCACAGCCCGAACAGTCTCTGGGCGAGAAACGGACCGGTGGAGAGCCACGTATCGCCTCCTGCGGCTCGAGGGACACCGTGCCCCAGACCGCCACACTGCAGACGAGCAGGGTCGTGAGGGGGCCGAAGAAGAGGCCCACAGTAAGTGTTTTCGGGCTGAGGGTGAAGGAGACGAGCGGTGCGCCTATCATCAACTCGACGTAGAACCCGGACAAAGCGTGGGCCAGTGAGGCTCCGATGAGGACGCCGGTAACGGATCCCGCGAGTCCTATCAGCGCAGCTAGGTAGAGATAGGCCCCAAGGACCGCTCCGCGCGAGTAGCCCAGCGCCCTGAGAACACCTATCTCCCTCCTTTGCTCCTGTACGAGCCGGGTCAGGGAGACATAGGTGATGAAGAACGCGATCAAAAGCATGATGAGGGCGATGACGGCCGCCCAACTCTCGCCCTGTCGCAGGTCCTCCTTGATAAGGGCGTAGCCGTAGACCTCGTCCTTTTTCAGAGAGTATATGACAATGTCCCGAGCCAGGGCCGCGTCTATCGCGCGGCGCACCTCCGGTCCCGGGTCCGAAAGGAGGAAGAGGAACTCGTTCACGTCGTCTGTCCCAAGCCCGAATGCGCTCCTGAGCCAGTCCCGCGGAACAAAGACCACAGCCAGCGTCCCGGGAGCCGGAATCAGGGCCTGCGGGCTGGAGGAGAGGACCAGGTGCTCGGGGCTGAGGACGAGACCCGCTATCCTGAGCTCCTCGCGCCCCCCGGCGGTCAGGACGCGAATTCTGTCCCCGACGCCCAGCCCGGCCCTCACGGCGAAGTTTCGCTCCAGCAGAGCAGTTCCGCAGCCGTCGAAGTAGCTTCCCTTCGTCACCTCGACGCTGTTGACAAGTGACCTCCTGGAAGGGTCGAGCCCGACGAGTGTCGCCGCTGTGGTCCTCTCTCCACCGGTGTGTCCCTGCTCTATCCGGGAAGAGCTCTGGAGGCGCGCCTCTACCCTCTCCACTCCTTCAATGGCGACCAGGGTCGCCGTCTCGTTCTCGCGCCCTCCGCTCACGTGAACGAGATAGTCACTGAGCGCAAGCTCAGTAACCTTCTCTTCGAGCGCACGCTCCGCGGAGGGAATCATGGCGGCGAGAGAGACGTAGAGGGCGGCAGAGGCGACGATGAGAGAGGCGCTTCCGAGAGCGCGATAGCGAATTCTCCAGAGGGTTCGACTGGATCTCCGCAGAAGATAGCTCCCCACACCTTCACCCCCTCACCGCTCCACCGGTTGGCACCCCCCTCCTCCACTAGGATCTGCCGCTCTTCCATCGGGGAGCGACCCGCCGGCGCCAGTCACGTCAGTCCCCCGCCTCTTTTCTCCGCCCCTCTCTTTTCCCTCAGCTCGACTCTCTCCACCCTGTCGGACCTCAGGTATACCGTCCTGTGCGAGATTCCGGCGGCCTCGGCCCAGTGAGTCACCGAGACCACCGTCGTGCCCGTCGCCCTGTTGAGCTCCCGCAGCAGTCTCCAGATCGCGTGGCCTGTCTCCGCGTCCAGGTTGCCCGTTGGCTCGTCGGCGAGGAGCAGGAGGGGCTCCATCGCCAGAGCCCTCGCTACCGCAACCCTCTGCTGCTTTCCGCCCGGGAGCTGGGAGGGGAATCTGTTCTCCATACCCCCCAGCCCTACCATCTCAATATATTTCAGGGATTTTCTGCGCCTCTCGACCGGGTCGCGAACCTTGAGCGCCACGCCGATTTATACATTCTCGAGTGCGTTCAACTCCGGGAAGAGATTGAAGAACTGGAACACGAGGCCGAGGTTCTCGGCCCTGAACCTCGTCGCCTGGGCGTCGCTCAGCGCGGTGATTTCCGTGCCCCCGATGAATATCCTGCCTGAGGTAGGCCGGACCAGCGCGGAGATCAAGTTGAGTAGCGTTGTCTTTCCGGAGCCGCTCGGTCCGAATATAGTAAGGAACTCTCCGGTTTCAATCTCGAGGTAGAAGTCATTGATGACCCTGACAGTCCCCATTCTTGAGGCTTAGTTTTTGGAGACCTTCTCTAGTCTGGCAATCGCGCCGATGATGCTGCCCCCTTTGCATTGGATATCCGATGAGCTATTTGGGCCCTTTGCAGGGCGAGGCGCCGTTATTTCGAGATCTCCTTGAGCTTCTTCAGAAACTCTTCGTCCTTCTCAGTTTTTCCTGTTCCGCCGCTCTCGGTAGTGGCAGGCTGGGAGGGGGGCGTGGGTGCCTCTTTTTTCTCTTCGGTGCCCTTTTTTCTGAGAATATCATAAAGGCCGCCGGTCCTTCTACCGGTTGCAGGAACTGGCGGGGGCGTAGTTGAGGACGGTGCTGGCTGTGCTGGAGATGTAGCGGGCGTTGGGGGTTGGGGCGATGGAGGAGGTCCGGGAGGGGGAGAGGGCTGGGGCTGGGGGGAGGACGCGATGGTGGGTTGGGGCGGTGGTGAAGGGGGCGTCGCTGCGGGAGCGGCCACAGGAGTGGACGGCGGGAGAGTTGGTGGCGTTGGAGCAGGCGCCGCCGCGGGGGCCGCGTGGAAGCCCGGTGGAGGAGGGGGCAACGAGGTCTCCTTCATAGGGGCCGCTCCTCTGGCGGTGGGGGCTCCGACAGAGGGCTTTGGCGGCTCAGCGGAGAGGATCTTTAAAATTGGCTCCTTGTATATCGGTGCGATCGTGGGAATTCGGGGCTCCTTCGGAGTCGGCGGCGGGGTGGGGGCCTCGTCAAGAGGCCGGATCTTTCCAGCTGCAATGAACTCCCTCTCAAGCCTCTCTGCCTCCTCAAGGGCGGCTCGCTGTTCCGCGTCCTCCGTCCTTTTCTCCTTTTCTGTCCCCGCTGGAACCTCACTCTTTTTCTCCGCCAGTCTCTCTCTCCGCTCCACCTCCGCACCTTTCTCAGGAACCTCCTCCGCCGGCTTCTTCGGAGGCTCTTCCACTATCTCGACGACTTCTGCCTCGAAGACCTCCGGGCTCGGCGGCTTCACGGCCTTTCTCGTGGGGGGGCGCGGCGTTCTCGCTGGTCTGCGGGCGCGAGTTGCCCTGGAGACGGGGGCGGCAACTCCTCTGGTGTGGGGTATTTTCTTCACACCCAGCCTTGGAGCAGCCCCGGCAGGGGCCATGGTAATCACCCCTGCCGGCCGGCCCGGTCTCTCGTACTCAATCAGTGGTGCGTCCGGGAATTCGTCTTCGCCCGGCACTACCTCGAAATCCAGAGTGGTTGTCGTATACGGGCCGATGCGGGTGTCGCCCCTGGCGCGCTCGAACCTGAGCGGGTAATATCTGCACAAGGAGGCGACGGGATTGTTGAGCTTTCCGCAGACGCTGCAGAAGCTTGGTGGGGGCGGCACAAGACAGGGGCGGGAAGGGAGCCTGTCGAGAAATCTCGTAAGGTCCCCTCCCCACTCATCTTCAGCGGCGGCCATCTCAAAGCCTCTGCGAGAGAAAAACGATTGCGCGAATAAAGATTTTGTGGTCTCGCCTATATCCGGAGCATTGCTCAGAAGGGAGGCCCCTTCACGGCGCGCGCCGGAGGGCGCCGCGCCGCAAAGCCCAGTCTCCGCTTTACCTTGGAGATCGTTCCCGATGTGACAACCGGTCTGAGCTCCAGAGCTGTTCCGCCGAACCTCTTCATTGTAATGCGGGGAAGAAGCTCGACCACCGAGTTCCTCCATCTGTGGGGGACTCTCAGAATGCCCTTTTTCCCGGTGAAGACCGTAAGCTCGATACGGCCCCTGCGACCTTCAAGAGGGGGAAGGAGACGGGAGAGCTCGCCCAGAGAGGCCTCAAGCTCGCTCCTACCTACTCCCTCCGCTGAATTCACAACGAAGCCTATGTAACGAATTCGCCCGACTCTCCTTCGCACCGTCAAGATGAACGCAGCGTGTTACGTAATTCGTGAATAATATCTCTATCGGTCGGCCATTGCCCGCGCGCGTGTGTGAATGTGTCACGCTTCCACAATAGGTATATATGACTATTTCAATGCCGGGCCTCGAAGAGGGTGGTTCGGGGTGTACGAGGTCAGGTTCCATGGGCGGGGTGGTCAGGGCGCGGTCACGGCGGCCAATATTCTGGCAGCGGCCGCTTTCATTGAAGGGAAGAAGGTCCAGGCATTCCCGATGTTCGGGGTGGAGCGCAGAGGAGCGCCAGTCATGGCCTTCCTGAGGCTCGACGAAAAGCCCATTGTCACGAGAACCCAGGTATACACGCCTGACGCGGTGGTCGTTCTCGACACCACCCTTATCCAGGTTGTCAACATCACCGTTGGTCTGAAGGATGGGGGCGTTCTGGTGCTCAATAGCACGAAGCACCCTTCTGAATTCAAATATAGAGGGGCGAGGGTCTTCACCGTGGATGCAACGGGCATCGCCGTTGCGAACAGGCTCGGCACCGCGACCAACCCGATAGTGAACACCGCTATCCTCGGGGCCTACTCCAGGGCAGCGGGGAACATCGGGATGAGCGCCATTGAGAGAGCGATTCGGGAAAACGCTCCCATCAAGACCGAGGAGAACGTGCGGGCGGCTAGGGAGGCCTACGAAAAAACCAGGGGGGTATGAATTTGCCGAAAATCACTCTCGGACTTGTCGCCACTGAGCCCGGGTCGAGCCGGAGAAACAAGACTGGGAGCTGGAGGACTCTGAGACCTGTGGTGGACGAGAAGAAGTGCAAGAGATGCTGGTTATGCGTGATATACTGTCCGGACTCGGCGATGAACAAGGGAGAGAAGAGTGCCAGACCTGACTACGACTACTGCAAGGGCTGTGGCATCTGCGCCGCCGAGTGTCCGGCGAAGGCCATAACCATGGAACAGGAGGTGAGGTGATATGCAGAGAATCATGAGGGGGAATGAGGTTACGGCGCTTGGGGCGAAGCTCGCGAGACCCGACGTCGTTCCCGCCTATCCGATAACACCCTCCACACTGTTTCCGGAGCGAATCTCCGAGTATGTTGCGAACGGTGAGATGGACGCACAGTTCATGCTGGTCGAGAGCGAGCATAGCGCTATGAGCGCGGCGATAGGTGCGAGCGCTGCTGGAGCCCGCGTCTGCACCGCCACCGCATCCCAAGGCCTCGCCCTAATGCATGAGATGCTCTTCATAGCCGCCGGAATGAGGCTCCCCATCGTGATGGCCGTGGGCAACAGGGCCCTCTCCGCACCAATAAATATCTGGGGCGACCAGCAGGACTCCGTGTCCGAGAGGGACGCGGGCTGGATACACTTCTACGCCGAGAGCAACCAGGAGGCGCTCGACTTCATGATAATCGCATTCAGAGTGGCTGAGGATAAAAGGGTCTACCTTCCGGCCCTCGTGGGCCTCGATGGTTTCGTCCTGACCCACACGATGGAGGCCGTGGAAGTTCCAGAACAGGAGAAGGTTGACGCGTTCCTTCCAAAGTACGTTCCCCATTGTTTGCTAGACACAGAGCGCCCCTTAACAATCGGGGCCCTCGGGACGCCGGAGTACTACATGGAGACCCGCTACGCACTTCACCAGGCGCTGATGAATTCGGCCCATGTGATTGACGAGGTGTTCGAGGAGTGGGGCAGGGTTTTCGGCCGGCGGTATAGGAGGGTCGAGACCTACAGGACCGAGGACGCCGATATTATCATCGTCACGATGGGCTCGATGGCCGGCACCTGTAGAGTCGCGATCGATAGGATGAGGGCGGCAGGGAAGAAGGTCGGGATGGCTAAGATTATAGTCCTCAGGCCCTTTCCGGCTGACCAGCTTAAAGAGGCGATAAAGGGAGCGAGGGCCGTGTCGGTGGCCGAGAGAGCCGTCTCCCTTGGCTACGGCGGCTCGACCTACGCTGAGCTGGCCGGGCACCTCGTGAATGAGTCGAAGCGCCCTGTGCTGACCAGTAGCATTCTCGGACTGGGCGGGAGGGACATCTTGCCCGAGCACTTCGAGGAGATTGTGGAGAGGACGGAGAAAGTGCTCAGGACCGGAAGGCCCGAGGAGTTCACGCTCTGGGCTGGATTGAACAGGGAGGTTTTGTAGGGGTGACGGCGATGGTGGAAGAGACGAAGGGAGAAAAGGCGGAGGAGAGAGACCTTTTTGCACCTGGGCACAGGGGGTGCGCGGGTTGCGGAGAGATGGTCGCGGTGAGGCATGTACTCGCGGCCGCCGGGCCGAACACGATAATCGCGAATGCGACCGGATGCCTTGAGGTCGCTACCACCGCCTGGCCCGAGACGGCATGGGAGGTCCCTTGGATACACGCCGCGTTCGAGAACGCAGCTGCCGTTGCCTCAGGCATAGACGCAGCATTGACCAAATTGGGGAAGAGGGAGGGGAAAAATATTCTGGCGTTCGCGGGCGACGGAGGCACTTTCGATATAGGCCTGCAGGCCCTGTCTGGGGCCATGGAGAGGGGCCAAAGAATCATCTTTGTTTGTTTCGACAATGAGGCTTACATGAACACAGGAATTCAGAGGTGCTCTTCGACGCCCTACGGGGCCAGCACAACGACATGCCCCGCCGGCAAGTGCTCGATTGGCGAGCAGAGGCCAAAAAAGCCAATTGCATTGATAATGGCTGCGCACGGAATCAAGTACACCGCCACAGCCACCATCGCCTACCACGCCGATTTAAAGAGGAAGGTGAAGCGGGCCTGCGAGCTGCAGGGCCCCTGCTTCCTACACATACTCGCCCCATGTCCGACTGGTTGGAGGCACGACAGCGCCGACACAATCGCGATCTCACGGCTGGCGGTTGAAACCGGGATGTTCATCCTCTGGGAACTGGAGGGTCCGAATCTCAAAGACATCAAGCTCTCCAAGAAACCCAAAGAGCGGAAGCCGGTTATCGAGTACCTGAAGACCCAGGGCCGCTTCCGCCATCTGATAGACAATCCGGCAGAGATTGCGAAGATTCAGAAAATGGTTGACGAGCAGTGCGCCCAGTTTGGATTCTGAGCGTGCCGAAGGATGCAAGCATCAGCGCGTCTGGTGTCCGCACGAGGGGCAGACCGACCACTCGGGCTCAAGCGCCTCGCCGCAGGAGGGGCACCTGAGACCACCCACCTTCTCCTTCGACCGCTTTTTCGCAGTCGTGGGGGCTGCGGCACCGGTGCCCGCAATCTCCGGTGACGAGCTCGCTACTCTCGCCTCTTTCAGAGCTCCCTTAGCCTCCATCGCGAATTGCATCGCCGCTTCCCCGTCGCCTTCCTTTATGAAATCGCGCGCTAAATCCAGCTTCTCCATAGCGCCCGAGACTTGCGCCGCTCCCTCCGGGTGCTCTTCAAGATGCTCCGCAAGCGCGTCCTCGACCTCGGCGACGAGCTTCTTCGCCTCCTTGAGGACTTCGTCCTCTTTCGAAGGCCTCGCGGCTGCCACAGCTGCACCGGCTCCCGCAGCGGCGCCTGCACCCGCTGCAATCCCTGCAGCGGCCGCGCCCGCCTCTTCGCCAGCCCTCCTGCGCCTCCTCGAGACCGCCACAAAGACAGCGGCAAGAACGACCAGCAGGATAACGATGCCGAGCGCTAATCCAGCCCCCGCCACCCACCCAGTGTCCTGAACCGTCACCTTCTCGGCCTTCAGGACAACGATGCTCACTTCGGCCAGAGCCTTCTCCGTACCAT
>JAWCLH010000020.1 GCA_038851035.1 Thermoplasmata archaeon | reverse complement strand
AAGCTACTATAACTACAGAAGGCCGCACTGGAGCCTCAGGCTCGAGGAGTGCGAGACGCCGTTCCAGGCATTCATAAGGAAGATGTGGCCTGTAAAGAGAAGGGCGTTCATCAGGGAGAACATCAAGATGGTTGCCAGATATGCCCCTGCCTATCTATTGGAAGAGGGATTCACGGTAGAGAGGGGGTCCGGTACATGGACTCAAATCAACGAGAGGAACTTAATTCAGGACTCCACAGAGCGATTAAAAATTAAAAGAGAGAGCCCAGATTAAATCTGCCCTGGGCTAAGGGTGCCGACCACTCTTGCTCTATCCTACGGCAGCGGGTAGGTGCTTTCTCCGGCGCCACATGAGGAGGCAGATTCCGATCGCACCGATAAGGGCCAGGGCCTCGAAGCCCGGAGCTCCCCCGCCGCCCGTTGTGCCCGCGTCCTTGACCACGATGGTAACGGTCTGGGTCACGCTGCTCTTCCCGTCGCTGACCTCGAGGGTCACGGTCTGAGTCCCCTTCGGCAGCCTGTTGGTCGAGAAGCTCGGACCCCTTCCTAATTCCGCCCCCGTCTGGTCCCTCCAGACAAAGGTCAGGTTGTCTCCGTCCTCGTCCGAGCCCTCGGCGCTGAAGCTGATGTAGGCCCCCTTCTTAAAACTGGACATGTTGGTCGGCGTCTTTATGTAGGCCGTGGGGGGCCTGTTGACCTCTATCACAGTGATGTTCCACTCGAAGCTAATCGTGGTGTGACCATCCGTCACGTCCACTCGGAGCGCGTAGGTCCTGCCGCCCATGTTGTAGTCCGTGGCGAAGATGTATGTGAACCCCCTGGCGGTCTTGTCCTTCGCACCATCGAGATACCACGAGTAGCTCAGCTCCGGAGTATCAATATCGCTCGCGGCCACGCTGAAGGTCTTCTTCTGGTTCTCGCTCATTTCAATATTCGGGTCCTCAGGAGTCACCTTGGTGAAATATGGGGGGTCGTCCTCGGGCTCGACCCTTACGGTGATGTTCAGTGTCGCCCGGAGTCCTGCCCTGTCCTTGGCGGTCATTATTAGTCTCTCCTCATAAGGGCTCCCGGGAACATACTCCTCGCTCCCGGCGTCGAATATGATGCGCCCATCCCGCGCTATGCTGACCGTGACCTTCTTTTGGCCAGTGATGCAGTAGGTGAGAGCGTCGTCGGAGTAGTCCTCCATGATGTCCGGGTCGGTGAAAAGGTCGGCCACGTTTGTCTGGTCGTCGCGACCGCCCTCGTGGAGAATGACCGTGTAGGGGTCGGGGATGGTCGGTTTGACCACGGGCGGATGGTTGATATGCGTGATATTCACATAAAATCTGGTCGACGCGGGAACTGTACCTTCGTGGCCGTCGGTGCATGTGAGCTCGAGCAGGAAGCTACCATAGAAGAACTCAGCCGGACCGAACTTGTACCAGTTGCTCGCTTTCTCATAGACCATTGGTAGGCTCATATTGGCTGGGTGGGTCTCGGAGCTCAGGACGGTGCAGGTGTAGGTGAAGTTGGAGGGCGGGTCGTCCTCGTCGAGGAATAGGGTGGCAAGGTTGGATGTGTAGCCAACGGCGTGCTCCTGAATTACGATGTCGGGCTGGGGGGTCGAGAGGTAGGGCTGGTCATTCACAGGGAAGACCGTCACGTTGGTCGTGCCGTAGCATATGAGGTTCCCCGGGCCGCTGTCCTTCACCTGGAACTTCACCGTCTCCCTGCCGTACCAGTTCTTCTCCGGCGTGAAGGTTACTTTCCCGGTCACGCGGTCCACCACTGGCCTCGTCTTGTAACCTGAGCCAAACAGGGAGTAGGTCAGGTTGTCCCCGTCCGGGTCCATGAAGTAGTTTGACAGTATGAGGTCGCTGTTGCTCGTGTCCTCGAGCATCTGAATCTCGGGAAGGGTCCCGTTGAGCCTCGGGGCGTCGTTGGGCAGGGTGAAGGTCAGCTTGTACCAGCCCTGCGCCCCGATGAAGTCCGTAGTCATATTACCGGAATAGGAGAGCGCCCTGACCTCAAAGTACACCGGACCATCGTAGTTCACAGTAATGTCGGTCAGGGAGGCGTAGTCGTACCAGTTGTAGCCCTGCTGCCTCGGGATGCGGGTTTCGTTGATGTATCTCAGGTCCTTGTCCCTCGCGGTAAGGTAGAAGTTGCTGTCGTCACGGAAGTTGCCGGCAGAGAAGACGATGTAGACTTCCTTAATCGTCTTTCCTGCCCTTGCGTTCACCCTGAACCAGTCGAGCCAGTCTGTGCCCTGGTCCAGAAAGTGCTCATGGGGGGAGTTATCATTTATTACGTTAGCGTTCTCTGGGATGTTGTCGTTGTCTGGCGCGGAGCCAACGACCACCGCGGAGAGCTTATATGTACCGCTTCCTGCAACCATCCTAACCTTTGCGTAGAAAACCTCGGAGCCCGTCCCGCTGATGAAGACCTCCTGATTGGCCCCCGCGACGTCCCTCCAGGAGCCATTCAAGCGGTACCAGCCTCCGTTCACGGGCCATATCTGGAAGACCTCGAGGGCGCACTTACCATTAACAGGACTTTGCACGCTCACGCGCATCTGCTGGTTGTGCTGCGGGAAAATGCCTAGCTTGTAGAAATCGATGCCCCTTTCGCTGGAAGCGTCGAGGGTTCCGTTGATCAATCCCCCAGTGTAGTCTATCGGGTCGTCGACGAACACGCTAAGGTTGTACCGGCCGGGGTCCGTTCTGGTCCAGCCCTGCCCAGTCTGGTTCACGATGACCCTGATGTAGACCACCGCCGAGCCCCCGGGGTACCAGTACTGAATCGCACCCAACCTCTCCCAACGGTTATAAGTCTCCGAGCGGTCAAATGAGTATTGACTCTGATTGTTGTAGAAGCGGAGGTGGAAGTTGTACCTGCCTGGGTCAGAGGTGTCATAGTCCACCATATAGAGGCTCGCCTGAACTGCCTTTCCGTAGGGAACGTCAATTCTGTAATAATCGCTCGTGTCCCACTGGGATGTGATGAGGAGGCTGCCCTGGACCGTCTCGCCACTCGTTATCGGGACTGCCTGGTTCTGCTCCCCATTGGGCTCGGTGTCCGCGGCCCTCTCGGCCCCGCCACCCTCGGGGGTGAGCGCGCTCGCCGAGCCAAGCAGCATCAGAACACACACTCCGACTGCCAGCGCTTCCGTCCACATCCCACTGGGTTTCATACCGCACCCCTCCAATCAAATTGGGTCCGCGCAAGGTAGCAAATGTGAGGCTTATTATAAATAATTATTAGTGCAAATTTTAATAATAGGAAAAAAATAAATAGGGGCATAAATAGGGGCGCGGGGGGGCCTGAACTGCCTACGGTACGCTTCTTGCATGGGTCCCGACCTTACTAAAATGCCCAGACTGTCGACAATTAATGGCCCCGCAAGGAGGGAGCAAAAAGGGGGCTGGGAGTGTTTCCTAAGCGGGGCGCTGCTACCTCCGCCTTTTGAGCAGGAACGCTACGGTACACACGCCGAGCACCAGAAGAATTCCATGTGCATCGAACCCGGGGCTCTGTTGTGGAGGAGCTTCTGCATAGATTATTATCGTCACAGTTTGTGTTATGCTTCCCTTTCCGTCGGTTATCTCAAGTATTATCGTCTGTGTTCCCTTCGGGATGCGGTTGGTCGAGAAGGTGGGCCCCCTGCCTAGCTCCACACCAGCGGCGTCTTTCCATATATACGTCAAGGCGTCCCCGTCCTCGTCGAAACCCTCGGCAGTGAAGGTGATGAAGACCCCTTTCTTGAATTTGGTCATGTTGCTCGGAGATTTAATGAAACCAGTGGGTAGGCGATTGACATCAATGACGGTTACGTTCCACTCCTTGCTCACTGTCGTTGTTCCGTCGAATACCTCGACCTTGATGCTGTGGACCATCCCACCCATCGTGAAGTCCGGCTCGAAGGTCATCGTGAGCCCTTTGGCGGACTTGTCTTTCTTTCCGTCGATATACCATGTATAGGTTAGTTGCTCTGTGTCGACATCTAGCGCGGTGACGCTGAACCTCTGGGACTGCCCCTCCAAGAGCTCGATCTCGTCCTCCACCGGCTGGGAGGTCACGATCTTCGGCGGGTCGTTGACAGGGTCGACGAAAACCGTGAAGTTCAGAGTTACTTTAAGGCCGGCCTTGTCTTTCGCCGTGATCATTATCTTCTCTTCGTAAAAGCTCCCCGGCAGATACTCTTCCTTGCCAGTGTCGAAGAGGATAAAACCGTCGTCATCTATCTCCACTATAAGCCTCTGTGCACCGGAGATTGTGTAGGAGAGGGTGTCGTGGGCGTAGTCTTCGGGGAGGTCGGGGTCTGTGAATAGGTCCTCAACATTGAAGTGGCTGTCGCTCTCTCCCTCCTTTATCGTAAGCTCGATCGGATCTTGCACCCCCTCCCTCAGGACGGGTCTGTGGTTTCTGTGGTTGATGTTGACATTGAATGTTGTGGATGCGGGGGTCGTGCCCGGATGCCCGTCGGTGCAGGTAATCTGAATAACGAAGGTACCGAAGAAGCCCACCGCCGGCCCGAGCTTAAACCTGTGGTTGCTGAGGTCGTAGGTTATGGGCAGCATGGAGCCTGGGGGTCTTGTGTCGGACGATATTATCCTGTAACTGAAGCTCAGGGAACTTTGAAGGTCGTCTATGTCCGTGAATATGGTGGAGAGGTCCTCAGTGTAGGCCACGGCCTCCTCCTCAACTACAATGTCCGACATTGAGCTGACCAGGTAGGGGGCATCGTTCACGGGGTCCACAAAGACCTTCACGCTCCCTTCCTCGTATTTCGCCCCGGGGCCGTCGTCTGTCGCCCTGAACTTCACGACCTCGCTCCCCGTCCAGTTGGGCTCTGGGTTGAACGTGACAAGACCTGTGGTCACGTCCACGCTCGGCCGGGTGTGGTAGCCGGAGCCCGCCACCGAATAGTTCAGGTTGTTCCCGTCAGGGTCTGAGAAGTAGTTGGAGAGTAGGAGGCTCTCGTCCTTGGTGTCCTCTTGAATATGCAGGTCCGGTATCGGACCGTTAAACACCGGCTTATCGTTAGGCAGGACGAACGTCAGTTTGTAGGTGCCTTTCGAGGGGATGAAGGATGCACCCTCGCCCTGGCCGTAGAAGTGCAATACCGCCTGTAGGCATATGTAAATTGGCCCGTCGTAGCCAACCACGAGGTCCTTCACGCTAATGAAATTGGTAATCGGGTTCGGGTTCTGCTGGCTGAAGTCGGGCCATCCTCCATTTTGTGTATTGTATTTCTGGCTTTTTATATTCATATCCTTGTCGTAAACCAGCATGCAGAACAGGTTGTTGTTCGCAGCGGTGGTCAATGTGAAGTATATTTCGGGTAGCATCCTGCCCGCTCTCATGTTCACCTTCCACCAGTCTGTCGCGTCAAGTCCCTGGTCT
Organism: Thermoplasmata archaeon; assembly: GCA_038851035.1. Classification (NCBI taxonomy): domain Archaea; kingdom Methanobacteriati; phylum Thermoplasmatota; class Thermoplasmata; species Thermoplasmata archaeon. The sequence continues at coordinate 47,111 of JAWCLH010000020.1, read as the reverse complement.
AGAAAATCTTCACGGGGATAGTTGTCGTTTACAAAGGTCGCTTTGGCGGGGACGTTATTATCGTCGATGGCACTGGCAGTCGTGTCTATGGTCAGGGAGTAGGTCCCGGCGCCGTCCCAACAGCGCACCCAGAAATAGTACTCTCCACCATCCATTCCACCGATTTTTACCTCCTCAACGTTCCCAAGGCTGGCGTTTGTCCACGAGGCATTCTGGAGCCATAGGGTCCCGATCTGGCTGTGTGTGTGCCTGGGCCAAATATTATAGACGAAGAGGTCGAAGTCGGCATTCACGGGCACCGTCAGACGGGCGTGCATCAGCTTGTTGTCGGCGAGGCCCGATGAGAGGGTGTAGAATCTGCCGGCTGAGCCACTGTTCCTAACATCGAGGTATCCCGTGGCCGCCCCTCCAGTATAGGGGATGGGCTCCGAGACCGAGGCGCTCACAAGATAATGCCCGGGCCCGGTGGTGATTACCGGCGGGTTGTCGTTGGTGTGGTTGACGCGCACCTCGACCCACACATCAAGACCGTCTGTGGAATATATCTGAAATGAAATCACATTGTCCCACTGATTCTCTGTCCAGGAGTATCCTAGGCGGACGTAGTTACCTCCCGACACGACCCAGAGCTGGAGATTGAAGTTGGTCTCATTCTTCATCTCGGGGTTGTAGGTGACCATTTTGAGGCTGGCGTTCAGGACGGATTTGTAAGGCACAAAGATGTGGTAGAAGTCCTGATAGTCGTTGGTCGGGCTCACCATCAGGCTGCCCTCCACGACCTCGCCACTCGCTATAGTGGGCGCGGTCGCGGGGTCGTTGTTGGCTGGCTCGGAGTCGGTGGCCCTGCCTGACGCCACACCCTCATCCGCCTCAGCGAGGGGCAGCGGAGAGGCTCCGGCAATCATTAATACAATCAGCCACAGGGCCAGTGTCCTGACAACTCTTTTTTCCATTGTCATCACCATTGTCTATCGGTTCGAATGGTTCTATTGTGGTTTCTGTATTAATGTTTTGTGGTATGATAAAAGAGAGAATGACCAACTCTTAGAGAAAGGAAAGCTCCAGCGAGACTGTAGGTAGCGTCTGGCGAGCGGGGCGCCGAAGTGGGTGGAATGCGCGGGTGGACAAGGGACCATACCAAAGTACTTAATTATTTTTTCTAAGAATTGAGACGATAGGATGACGAAGTCGGCACATCCATTGGGCTCTAAATCTCTCTCAACAATTGCGAAACTTATATATGGTAAAAAACGCAGTTACCTTCTTAAGGTTGAGACGATGGGGGTGAAAATTGGAGGCGGGCGAGCGGAGCCAATACGAAGTCAAATAGGTGCCGTCTCCGTTGTTCTGATGGTGCTCATTCTCTCAGCAGCCCTCGCGGGCGTGAGGGGCGCCCCCCATTTCCCACGCCATGCGGCTCCTACTCAATCAAATGAGCCACAAGACTCGCCGGGCCGCCAGGCTGTCTGGGACGATAGGCTCTTTCTCCGCTCCGGCGGGACTGGTAATCCAGAGTACCTCTGCACAACCTCCGGCACCAACTCCGTTATAGGGACCCTGCCCATGGAGTTCTCATTGAGGGCCCCCCTCGAGTCGAACCTCGGAGTGGCGGGCAAGGACATGATTCAGGGTGGGAAGGGCTTCTGGCTCCAGTTCCAGCTAACCAGCCTAGTCCCCCAGAACACCATCACCATCACAATTTCCAGCGACAATACAACAGTAGCCACAGCAGACATACAGGTCTCATTCACCACCGCTCTGAGAAGATGGGACGTTCCCTTCGTGATGGGTGAATCCTGCATCTTCCCGGCCGGGAGCGTGATCCGGCTGAGGATAGCGGCTTCTTCTGCCGCGCCGACCACAATTACTTTCAACAACGACCAGTCCTACCTCCTCCTCTCCATGACCAATCCACCAATAGAGCCGTCAGTTTCCACAGCCTACGCTCCGGGCAAGCCGACCACGGAGTTCCACCCCAACTGGCCAGAAAACGTCAGGAAGATGATGGTCGAGGGGGACATCGCTAGCGCTTTCGGCCCCTCTGACATAAGAAGGGTGAATGTGTCGATTCGGAACCCCTCCGGCGAGGTTGTTAGCAATGGCACCGCCCAACTCAGTGGGAGGCGCTACTACTTTAATTGGAGCTATCCAGCCAACCAGATTCCCGGAAACTACAACGTGACGGCGATTGTCGAGGACCAGCAGGGCCATTTATTTAATGCCTCCACTATCGTGACAATGCTCAGGTACGCTGTCTATATAACCTCTCCCTCCGCGGACGCGGATGGAGTAGTCAAGGGAGCCGCCTCTCCCCCCCGCGGCGGGAGCAACGCCAAGGACGCCGTCTATGCGCTCAATATTATTAACACGGGCTACTCCGCTAGCTCCATGACCGTGCGCGTATCCTCCGAGCCGCCGCCTGGCTGGAGGGCCGGGCTCTCGCCCCAGAATGTGGCTTCTTTGGACCCGGGCGCATCGGCCAACGTCACCCTGACAGTTTCTGCAGGAGAGGAGGTCGAGTTCGGGACGAGGGCGGTGATATATATAGAAGCGATCGCGGACGCAGACACCAAGACCCCGAAGGCGTCCTGGACCATCCAGACCGTTACCAACGCGACAATGTCCCGGAATTTCGAACTCTCAATCGTCGGGTCATCGGAGAATTGGGTCGACGTCGGCCAGACTGCCAGCTACCAGATTTTAGTCCAAAACAAGGGAGTCCTGGATATGAACTTGAGCTTCTCCATCTCGGGAACCCCTGTGGGCTGGTCTCACCGGTTCGACGCTCCTTTGAGGGTCTATCTCGACACTGCGGGCCTGTCTCAAAAGACTTTCACCCTTGAGGTCACGGCCCCGCCCGAGGAAGTGGCTGACATCAGCCGCGTCGCCCAGGTCACCGTCACTGCTCAAGCAATAGAGGACCCCTCGCTCGAAAAGGCTGTGACGACCGTTACCCGCTTGATCACGATCCTGGGCCTCAGCGTCGAGCCCACAGTCGCCCTCAGCGACCCCTCCGTTCTCGGTGGGAGGGTCGACTTCCGGGCCACGGTCAGCAACCTGGACCCAGTCAACTCCCACCAAATCAGAATTACCGCCACCCCGCCCGAGGACTGGCCTGCATCATCCATCAGGTTTGAGCCCCGGGAGACGGTGCTTAACGCAGGTGGCAGCACCACGCTCACAGTGAGCGTGACACCTCCGGCGGGAACGGTTGCGAGCGAGGAGTCTGGCTACCAGATTCTTCTCAGGGCGGAGCCCGCGGACCAGCCCACTAGGACCAATACAACTTCGCTCATTGTCAAAGTGAAGCAGAAGTACGAGATTTCGATAGAGGCTTCCACGAACTCCATCGAGGTGAGCCCTGGCCAGAAGAGAGCCCTGACCCTCACTCTCAAGAACCTGGGCAACGGGAACGACAGCGTCATCCTTTACGTGGCCGCCGGGGTACCACAGGACTGGGAGGTCCACATCAACGACGTCCTGTCTCCCCCCAGCTCGCTGACGCTCCAGCTCAGCCCGGGGGGCCGAGTGGGGGACACCCAGACAGTTAACGTGACCATCAAACCCTCGAGCGGGAGCAAGCACGCGACCAAAGTCAACATCACAATCGCTGCGAGGTCTCCCAAGGCGCCGGAGAGGACCGTGAGCATTACGGCCGACGTTCAGGTCAACCTGTGGACGATGTTACTTGCGGCCCTGAACGACAGCCTCTTCATCATCGCCCTCTGCGGGTTTGTATGTTTTGTGTGGCTTCTGGTAAGGAGGGTTGTGGCGCGGGGCAAGAGCAAGCGGCCTGCGACCTGAGACCCACATAAGTCCGCCGCCCGATTTATATCGATTGAGAACTCCTCATCCTGCCCAAGCCGGCCTCCTTCACGGAATCAAGTTGTCACTATAGTTGCGTCGGAACAGACGATCACTGTGTCCTCAGCCTGCGTCACCATGCCGCCGTCTACCTCACGTAGCGTCGGGTAGAAAGAAATGGCACCTGCCCTGACCAAAGCATCCAGCGCCTCTACCGGGTTTGGGACGTACCGGACACACCATCTCTCGCTGAACGGCAAGTTGCTGAAGTTGAGCTCGATTTCCCTGAGGAGAGTCCTGGCCTCCGACCCACGCGTGAATCTCCTTCTCTGGAATCTATAAATACTGCTGTTCTTCCTCCCATCAACCCTGCCTAGGCCGTTCGTGGCGAAGGGCTCTACCGCCAGCACATCGCCCTCCCTGACTATACCGGCCCCCCGGTCCCTAACGTTCGGCACGCTTATGCCCGCATGCAGCACGTTCCTTTCGAGACTATGACCCGTCAGGTTCTCGATGGCTTTGAACCCCCTAGAGGAAATAGTCTCCTCCACCGTTGCCCCCACGAGGCTCAGGTCCACGCCCGGCCTGAGCATCTCTATCGCGGTCCGGAGGGCCTCCTCCGCGGCCCTCCTCAGGTCTCGCCAGTTGTCGGTGCCCACCTCCACGGTTCTGGCTGTGTCACCTATGTAGCCATCCACATGCACTCCAACATCGAGCTTCACCACGTCGCCCTTTTTAAAGACAAGCGAGACCTCGTCGTGGCGGGGGGTGAAGTGGGCCGCGACGTCGTTGACCGCGATGTTCACGGGAAATGCCGGCTTGGCGCCTTTTGAGATTATGAGGGCCTCGATTGTGTTGACGACCTCAAGCATGGAGGCGCCCTCTTTGATGAGCCCCAGCCCGTAATCTCTCGCCTCTCGCGCTATTCTACCAGCGAGTTTGTACTTTTCTAGCACCTCATCGCTCAGGCGCATCTTCACTCACTTCGGTCCATTTCCACTGCCTCTATGAGCCGCAATAGTTCCTCGGGGCTTACCACGCCCTTTCTCACGACCTCCACCGCCTCTGGTCCCTCGGAGATGTCTATTACGGTAGAGGGACCTCCGAAAGAGGTTCGTCCGCAGTCGACGTAAAGGTCCACGGCCTCCCCCAACTGCCGAATAGCGGAGCGGGCCGTGCGGGGCGGGTGACCCTCATGTAGATTGGCGCTCGTGGTGGTAATCGGCCCCGTCCTTGCGAGCAGGGCCAGCGCGAACATGTGGTTGGGAATTCTGACGCCGATTTTAGAACTGCCAGCGGTCAGCATGGCCGGGACCCTCTTTTTTTTTTGTAGCAGGAAGGTCACGGGCCTCGGCAGAACCATCTCGACCACCCTTGTCATCCAGGGCGTTAGGGCAGCCACCCTCCCCATCATTTCCACATCCGAAACCGCCACAGGCAGGGGTACGTCTGGGGGCCTCTCCTTCGCCTCATACACCTTTCCTATCGCCCTGCTGCTAAGGGCATCCGCACCGAGACCATACAGGGTGTCTGTGGGGTAGACCACTAGTCCGCCGCTCCTTATAATCTCGGCAGCAAGCTCCACCACCTCTATTCTGCGGCACCCCATTAGCTCCCTACAGAGCTTCCCGCTCCTCTCGCACTTAACGATTCTTATTTAATCACCTCCACCCCTGCTCTTCAGCGCGCGCGCCGTCTCCTCTGCGAGCTCCCTCGCCACCCTTCCGGGCTCCGGGCTCTCGTAGATGCTCCTCCCGACGATGACGGCGTCCGCCCCCGCGAGAATTGCGGCCGTAGCGCTACCCCCCTGAGCGCCAACGCCGGGCGCTATTATCTTGAGGCTCCCGGCGATAGACTTGAGTGCCTTGAGCCTGTCGGGCCTTGTCGCCGGGGCTACTATTCCCGCTGCCCCTGTCTCCACGGCTATCCTTACCATCTCCCTAGCCACGGGTGCCATTAGCTCGAGTGCTCCGGGGTGGCTCATCTCCGTCACCGCCCAGACCTCTCCTCCGTGCCTCCTCGCCTCTTCGACCACGGCGAGTAGACTGTCCCGGCCGGGAAAGGCATGGGCAATGACCCCATCCGCACCAGCCGCGAAAACACAGGCTGCGGAGAGCCTGTTGGTGTTGGGGATGTCTGCGAGCTTAAGGTCGCACAGGACATAGGTTCGCTTCGAAAGATTCCTCACAATATCGAGACCGGAGGAAAGAAGGACCGGGAGGCCGACCTTGACCGCGTCCGTGAAGGGCTCAACCTCTTCAGCGACTTTAAGAGCCCTTCTCCTCTCAGCCACTTCTAGTGCGAGCACGAGCCCCCTCTCGATTTTCATCCGGAGGTGCATGGGGTATCAACAGAAAAGGATTTTGGGAGGTGGCGGACGGAGGGGGCCAGACGTCGTCCAGCCTGGCCTGGAAGCGCGCCCTCTCCCCTGGTATCTCTAAGGGATACTCACCGGTCAGGCAGCCGAGGCAGAGATCGCTCTTCGGTATTCCTATGCACTCGACAAGACCATCGATGCTCAGGTAGCCCACGGAGTCAGCCCCGATGATGCGCGCAATATCGGCCTCGGTCCTGTCCGTTGCGACGAACTGATCCCTGGTCTTCATGTCAATGCCGAGATAGCAAGGGGCCCGGATGGGTGGGGAACCTATCCGAACATGGACCTCCGTTGCCCCTGCGCGGCGCAGGAGCTCGACGATTTTCCCTGTTGTGGTCCCGCGCACGATGCTGTCGTCCACTAAGACGACCCTCTTGCCTGCGACCCGGGAGCGAATAGCGTTGAGCTTTAGCTGGACGTTCATCTCCCTCGCCTCCCTCGTCGGCAGGATGAATGTTCGACCGATGTATCTGTTTTTCATCAGCCCCTCGACGTATGGCAGCCCCGAGGCCTCGGAGTAGCCCTGAGCATGGGTCCGGCCTGAGTCTGGGACAGGGACCACAATGTCGGCCTCCACAGGCTTTTCTTCGGCGACCTTTCTCCCGAAGCACCATCGCACGTCGAACACATATTTTCCAGCGAAAAGACTGTCCGGGCGCGCGAAGTAGACCCACTCAAACATGCAATGTGCGGTATGTGAGGAACGGAGAATTGTGTGGGAGCGGAGCCCGGAAGCGGTGAGCTCGACCAGTTCACCTGGATTTACCTCGCGGACGAATTCCGCGCCGAGGACATCCAGTGCTACGGTCTCTGAAGCGGCGATGTACCCCTCGCCGCCGGGTAGCCTTCCGAGGCAGAGGGGCTTGATGCCTAGGGGGTCCCGAATCGCCAGAATTCTGTCCGGGAGGAGGACAACTAGCGAGTAGGAGCCAACGATCATTCTCATCAGGTTCCGCGTGGCACGCACCAGGTCCCCAGCGGGGGCAATTTCGTTGGCGAGCAGCCTGATGAGAACCTCGGAGTCCGTGGAGGTGATGAAGGCCCAGCCCTGCTTCTTCAGCTCCCTGCGAATTCTATCAGCATTCACGATGTCCCCATTGTGGGCGAGCGCGATGTCGCCCATCTGCGACGAAGCAACGACCGGCTGGGCGTTCTCGAGCTTGGATGCGCCCGTGGTCGAGTATCTCACGTGTGCTATACCCATATTTCCGGGGAGCTCTGCGGGGCCATCCGGGAAGACCTCGTGTACCAGTCCCATGCCCTTGGAGCAGCGAATTCTGTCGCTGTGGGTGGCGATGCCCGCAGACTCTTGGCCCCTGTGCTGGAGGGCCCGGAGCGCGAAATAGAGCTGCAGTGCGACTGGGCCGTTCGAGGCGATTCCAACGACTCCGCACGCTTCCCTGGGCAGCATAGTGCAGGCCTAGTGCCTTTTATTCCAGCTGTAGCGCCTGAGCCTTCTAGTCTCTCCAAAGCCACAGGAGGCGCACCGCCTCTTCTGGACGTGGTAGCTCCTCTTCCCACACCTCCGACACCGGATGTGTGTCTTCTTAACCATCTTGCCCATCGAGGGCGTGCCCTTCGTCATTTCAGGTCACCTGCTTGGGTCCCAAGCCCTTGTCCCGGGGCTAGGGAGGTGAGATGTAGATTACGTTGTCCCCCCGAACGATTGCGAGCTCGAGGACCTGCTTGAGCTGCCTGTTCACGAGTTCCTCGGCGTTCTTGAGCACCAGGTTCATGTGCGGGTCGTAGCCGTCAAGAACCCCTCGGTACTCACGGTTGCCCTTGAGCTCGACGAGCACCCTCTTGCCCAGACTCTGGTTCAGGATGCTGAGGGGCTTCTGCATCTCTCTTCCTCTCTTGCCTCCAGAATCCGCAAGGCGGGGCTGGTCATTAATATTTTTCGGTGGGGTTCCATGCGCCGGTGGCTGCAGCAATCTATATGCCCCCGCGCGCATATTGGCATCCATCATGGCCTCTTGGGATGTACGCCTGCTCACGGCCACCTACGATGTGAAAAGCGACCCTGTGGTGGTCGAGCTCTACGGAAAGACCCGCGACGGGAGGTCAATTGTCATCCGGCACCACGGTTTCAAACCCTACTTCTATATTCTCGAGCCCTCCGATGCGACCCTGCAGTCCCTGAAAGCCGACCCCGATGTCCTTGATATCAGGGAGGAATGGCTCGAGCTCGGGGGGGAAAAGAGGAGATTCGAAAGGATTACCATCAAATTCCCCTATAGGGTGCCCCACTACAGGGAGAAATACAAAAGGGAGACTGAGTTCTTCGCGGCCGATATACCGTTTGGCCAGAGGTTCGTATTCGACATGGATCTGGGTGCATGTTTCAGAGCCGAGGGCAGCATGGTTGGGAGCCAGGAAAGGGAGAAGTACGCGGTTGACCTTGTAGTGGACGCGGCCGCCGAAGGTGCCTACGGGCCATGCGAGCCCTTTCATCCACCGCTCAAGATACTCAGTTTCGATGTCGAGAACAGCATACGGAAAGAAACCTTCGGAAAGCTCTTCTGCGTCTCGGCCGCTGTACGGGACCCGGGAGCGCGTGAGCTACGGACTTTCACATTTACCGGTAGTGAGAAAGACATTCTCCACTCGTTCGAAGAGCTGGTGGTGCGCGAGGACCCGGACGTCATCACTGGGTATAATATAGACAACTACGACATCCCGACCCTTCTCGCGAGGGCAAAGGTCAACGGAATCGAAGAGCTTCACTGGGGGAGAGACCGCTCGGGACCTAGGACATTCAACGAGCGCTTCTGGCGCGTCACGGGGCGGATTGTCGCGGATGCTTGGTGGAGCGCCAAGCTCGCGCTCAGGCCGAAGAAGGAGACGCTGGCGGCGATTTCGAAGCTAGTCCTGAATGAAGAGAAGCTCGACGTCGACCCACTAAGAATCGACGAGGAATGGGCGGCGGACCCAGACAAGGTGGTCAGGTACTGCACCAAGGATGCGGAGCTCGCTCTCAGAATTCTTGAGAGAATCGCCATTCTCAAAAAGGCAATGGACCTGGCCACTGTGGCCCGCCTCCCCCTCGACGACGTCGTCAATGGCCGGACGAGCACATTCATCGACTCAATTCTGATAAGAAGGGCGGACCGGGCCAGGATAGCGGTCCCGATGACGAGGCATGAGAGGAAGGAGGCGAAGATAGAGGGGGGTTATGTCCACACAATCAGCCCCGGCCTCTACCACTGGGTCTGCGTCCTCGACTTTAAGTCAATGTACCCCACAATAATAATCACGAAAAATATTTGCTTCACCACCCTCCACCCCGAGGGGGAGATACGTAGCCCGACTGGAGCGAGATTCCTCTCGAGGGAAGTCCGGCCAGGCCTCCTGCCCGTTATCCTGGAGGAGCTGATGAGGGACAGGGCCGAGGCCCAGAGGAGGAGGGCCGAAGCAAGGGCCAAGGGAAACAAGGAGGAGGAGGAGTACTACAACGGCCTCCAGGAGGCCGTGAAGACGATGATGAACTCCTTCTACGGTGTCTTCGCTTCCGCGTTCTACAGGTTCACCAACCCGACCATTGGGGCTTCTATAACCGCTTTCGCCAGAGAGAGTATCAAGGGAGTCATAGAACGGCTGGAGGCGGAGGGGCTGACGGTGGTCTACAGCGACACGGACAGCGTGTTCTTCCTCCTCCCGGAAGGTCATAGGACCCTCGAGAAAGCCGTGGCCTTCGGCCGAGAGAAGGCCGAGGAGTTCTCGAGGGGAGGTGCCACTCTGGAGTTCCAGGGAATTTACGAGCCGATGTTTTCCCACGGAAAGAAGAAGCGCTATGTTGCCCGCTGCATATGGCCGAGGGAGGAGACCGTGGTGCGGGGCTATGAAATCAGGCGCACCGACTCATTCGACCTCCTGAGCGAGACGATGGCGGAGGTGTTTGAAAAGATTCTGGACGACAGAATAGAGGAGGCCACGGAACACGCGAGAGCCGTGATTCGCGCCACGCAGGCAGGCAGAGTGCCTCTCGAAAAGCTAGTCATATCCCGCACCGTTCAGGGCAGTGAGGGAGAGGACGGGGGCTGGACTTCTTACGTGAATCCAGATTCGATGGCCAATGTTGCGGCGGCGCGCAAGCTCACGGCACTAGGTTACGAGTTCGTTCCGGGAATGAAGGTTTCCTGGATTGTGACCGATGGAGACAAAACGCCCCAGCAGGTAGAACCTTATATCGACGGCAGGCCATTCCGCGCCACACCGGACTGGAAATACTACGCTCGGAGGCTAGCGGTCTCGCTCGCCCGAGTTACCGAGGTCTTTGGTCTGGACGAGAGGGCCCTTGTCACAGGGACGAAGCAAGCCGGTTTGGACCAATTTATGTAGAGCTAAGTGGTATTAGACACTCTGTATAAAGATTTATTAGAATAAATTTCTATTCGTTTTTTGAGAAGGGTTAACATGATAACAAGCAGGTTCCACGGGGATGAGTCTGAGCTCCAGCGCGATTGGGCCATGACTAAATTGAAGAGGAGGAGGCTCGCTGTTTTTATTATATTCTCTGTCGCCGCCCTCATCCTATTCGCCCTGCTCGCTCGCCTCTCGAAAGACTTCAGAACAGACCCGCTTTCCATCCCAATCTATCCGGCACTTCTTGCCCCTTTAGTCTTCGGCATCGCCTCCATCGCCGCGGGTGCCTACTTCAAATCAAAGCTGCTTGCGCTCGTGCCCCCTCAGGAGAGGCCCCGCATGACATCCCGCTACGTAAGAACGGGCCTCGTCTGGATAATACTGTTCCTCATCGGCCTGGTTTTCTTCCTCCCCCTCGTGCCGCTGTCGCCCGGCGACAATTATCTCGAGGCCGCCCTCGCCACAGAAGGTGTCACCACAGTCTCGGGCGGGAGCTTTGTCAAGCTTCACTTCCAAGGACGCGATCCCCTCGATGTCTCGAGGAGTGAGGTGACTGTCAGATCCTTGAATAATGTATCCCTCAACTATTTTCTAATGCTCAGGGAGGACGCCGAGGCCTATGAAAGCGACAGGAGTGTGGCTACGGCCAGCTACGACCACGCAGAAAACACCACCCGGTACGTCTACAGGGGGACGGAGCTCGAGGCGCGCAGCTACACTCTCATCGTAGAGAACGAAGGTGATGAGGAGGCAAGAATTCAGTACACGATTCTCCAAAGAACTTTCGACGAGCTCTCCATCTCCATCGTCCTCTTTTTGCTTATGTACATTGCTGCGGTCAGCGGATGGGTGGTCTATTTGCGCTCACGAGCAAGGAAAGAAGCTCTCGCGCCTGCCGCGCCTCCGCAGATTCGCGTCCCTGGCGCGGCACCCGCGCCCTCCCAGCCGCCTGTAGCACCGGAAAGGATGATAGCCCCCGCAGGGCCCCTTGGAGCCCCGGGTTTCGCTCCCGCCACGCCCGTCCCCCCCTCGGTCGCGGAACCACCCGCCACGGGCGTGAAGCAACCGATAGACTGTCCGCGCTGTGGCACGCGCTTCGAGGTTTTCCGCGGCACCGGACCGACCAGAATTCGCTGCCCGACCTGCGGGAAGGAAGGAACCCTTGCGGGAGTCCCCCCGCCAGTCCAGACTGCACCGGCTACAGCTCCGGCTCCGGGGATCGCTCAGGAATCCTTGGCCGCGTCCACACCACCTACCCCGGCAGCTCCACAGGCCTACACCGCCCCTACCGAGCCGGAAACCGTCCATATGGCCCCGCCGCCCCCCGCTCCCCCTTCCGCGCCCGTCTACCACCCCGCAGGGGAGTCGCCCGCGGCCATTCCCCACTACCCGGCCCCCCAATATGAGCCCCGTTACGAGGCCCCCCCGCCCCCACCGCCTTCCGCCGTCGAGAAAAGAACAATCGCGTGCCCCCGCTGCAAACAGGCGTTTCAAATAGACAAAGCCGAGGGACCCCAGCAAGTGAAGTGCCCCTTCTGCGGAAAGGAGGGGACGATAGGAAAGAGGGCTGCGCCGGCGCCACAGGCCCCTATTCCCGCGCCTACGCCCGCGACTCCCTCAACCGCGCAGGCGGCCGGGCCGGCACCCTTTCCACCCCCTCCCGTCACAACTCAGCCCCCCGCCGCGGCTCCTCCGCCATCCGTCCCACCTAAAATGATATCGTGCCCCGGGTGCAGAACCGTTTTCCCGGTCACGGAGATTCGAAGGCCAATTCAGGTCAAGTGCCCCAGCTGCGGAAAGGAGGGAGTGCTCAGAAAGTGAGACAAAATGAGCCGATGTTAGCAGGGATGAAAAGGGCAAGTGTCGTAATCATCGTAGCCCTCATGATTCCTTCAGTTACACCTGTGACGGGGGCTGAGGAGTTCAGGCTGCCCAGATGGGTGGCGGGCGACACATGGGTCTATACGACACTCACGAAGTCCCCATATGAAACGCTCAGGGGAAACATGAGTGTCTCCGTTACCGGTGAGGGAAGGCTGAGGACGGGCAATGAAACTCATAGCGTATACATTCTCTCACTCAAAAAGAAAGAGATGAGTGAGACCTACACGAGGACAACAGTTTCTAGGATTTATGTTGCAAAAGCCACCCTCTGCACAATTCAATCGAGAAGCACAATTGAGGTCACCAGTGGCTCCCTGCGCTCCATGGCGGAGCTCACCTTGACCTACACCCCCTCAGACGGCCGCTACCTCTTCCCCCTCGCGCTCAATAGGAGCTGGAGGTCCTGGTTCAATGTGACGCGTATTGAGGTCTGGGAGGGGGTGAGGAGAGTCTCGGAGCACTGCCTTACCATCAACTACATCTGCGGCTGGGCTGGCACCATCAAAATCGGAAAGACAAATTACACAGCATTCCTCGTTAACTGCACGGAGGAGGGTTCGGGCAATTATACGAACTATTGGTACTCTGAGAAAGTCAGGGGCGATGTGAAGGTGGAGACGTACGATGCGGCCTCAGGCGTGCTGAGTATAATTACTCTTAAAAAATACAGCCGCTTCTCTGGAGGGGGACCATTGCTCGGCCCCGACACTGAAAGGATAGTTGCCCTTCTCGGAGTGTCTCTAGTGCTCCTTGGAGCCGCGGCCGCTATTGGCGGTGCGTCCCGACTAAGAGAAAGGCTCGAGCGGAGGGAGGGGAAGGGGCCGACCGGGCCGCCAGTGCAATACTCGGCGGGGGAGCGGTGGACCACCCCGGGGCTAAAAATGCAGCAGCGATAGTATTTTAGTCTCGAAAACAGTATCACGCGAGGGTGAAGATGATGCGCAGAGTCCTCGCGGTGATTGTGCTGATGCTAATGACGGTATCCGCCCTTCTTTTTCCGGCAGCTATAGGAGATAATGATTCGCTCAAGGTGGTCGTCCTGGTCGAGGACAAGGACTACTCCGTTGGCACCTCCGGGAAAGTCACGGTGCACGTCTTCGACAAAGGAGTACACAGGGACGCGGACTCTACGCCTGAGGTGGAGATTGGCTTTTATCCCTCCCGAGAAATCCCAGTGAGCCGGGTATCCGAGGGTGTCTATCAGGGCATATTCACGATTCAGAGCGAGGACTTCAGGTGGGGCTTTGCCTCCATCTCCGCTACTGCCACGTTTGGCAAGTCCGACGATACCGACACCACCTACAACGAGGATACTGATAGCGTCATGATATGGCCTCCCACCACGAGAGGAGCCGGTCTAGAGGTCCGGTGCTGGCTGAAATCTGTTTCTGACAGCGTTCTTCACGCAGGGACCAAGGTTGTCGTGGCGGCGGAGGTCACGGACGACGGCACCGCTGTAACACCCAGCTCGTTCGACCTGACTGTCACCTACGAGAATGACGAGGGCGAAGACGAAACGGACTATCTGGCCTATACAAACCCTTCAAAGGGGATTTACGAGAGCGAGGCCTACACCATCCCGGATCTTCCATACAGCACCGATTTCAGGTTCAAGGCTGTGGCAAATTACCATGGAAATGATAGGGAGGACTCCGTTTCCGTCCAATACAATCATTTTACAGTGGTTTACCACAACATAAGCAGAGGAATAACGGAGACCACTTTCGAGATTTACATCGCCGGGAGCGACGGGAAGCCAGTCAAAGGGGCCCACATCGACCTAGGGTACGACGACGAGGACAGCTGGGAGCCAAGGTGGGTGGATGCGGGATTCACTGACGACAACGGCAAGGCAAGGGTAACGCTGCAGTATGACAGGGGCTCAGAAAGCCTCGACATCACCGGCTACGCCAATGCGAGCGGAAAGAGCCAGAGGTTCTCCGGTGAAATCCAGCTCCGCGACAAGACGGGCACCCCTCACCCATCGAGCGAGGAGTTCGAGGTGGTATTTGGAGGGCCTGAAAAGAGCTACAAACCGGGCCAGAGCCTAACTAGAGAATATGTAGTCTTCAACAATTCTAGACCTTGGGGTGAAAAGGAGATCTACTGCTACATTAAATCCGGAACTTTTGACCTGAGCCAATTCTTAATGCCCTCATTGAGCGCCGTGGAGGCGAAAGTCCTGACCACCGACTCTTCTGGAAAATTGAAGCTGACTCTGTCGCCTCCCCCGGGCAAGAGCACTTTCTACAATGTCGAGTTCGAGAGCGCCACGGGCGAGCATCCAAAGCCCGATGGCTGGGATTCGGACCACGACAGCCTAGATGGAAAGTACTACTCCGAGGACAGTGATAGCTTTTGGGCCGGCAATATTCTTACGGGAACGATGGAGGTCAAAGTTGAGACGCTCAATCTAGGCTCCCCGACCAAAATTACCGCGACCGCGCGCGCCAGCGACCCCCCCGTGGCGACGACGGGGTGGGCTATAGGGGCAATCACAGACCCGATGGAGATGAGCGCGGACCCCAACTGGCAGGTCTGGAGCCAGATATCTGGATTTGCAACAAAGAGCGGGAGCACCTACCCCGGCTCCGTGCTCATACCATCCTTCATGCCAAAAGACCTCACATACACGGTCGGTATGGCTACGGAGGGAGAGGAAGGTTTCACATATGGCTTCGCAAGCCTGAAGCCTGGTCAGGGAACACAAAGCCAGGGAACGGGCGCGGGAGTCGCGCTCCCGATGCTTTTCATAGGTATCGCCCTGCTCTTCATAATCATAATCATTGCCGTCGCGGCCGTGGCGATAAAGAGGAAGAGAGCGAAGCCCGCTCCCGAGACAATACCTGTTCCGACGCAGGTGACACCGGCCAGCATCGAGCCTTCTGCTTTTCCGCAGGGTCCCGCACCTCCGCCCGGCCCTTCGGCTGCACCTCAGGCACAACCCCAGTACCAACCCCAGCCCACACAGCCGCCCTCGCCCGCGCAAACCCCTACCCAGCTCTACCAGCAGCCCTCTCAGCCCCAGCCACCTCCGTTTCCCCCCATCGCGCAGCCCCCTCCCAGCTATCCCTATCAGTACGGTCAGGTCCCCCTGTATCCTCCTCCCCCCTACCCGCAGCAGCCGCCCTACGGAACCCCCCAGCAATTGTATCAGACACAGCCAACGCCCGCTCCCGGATACTATCCGCAGGCCCAGGTCCAGACTCCGGTGGCCCAGGCCCCCGCGCCGAGCCCCCAGCCCTCTGTTACTCCCGTCATACCGGCCGCGGCCCCCCAGCCTCCCACCGCTCCGCAAGGAGCAAGGGCGGTCACCCTGCCCAACAATACCGTCTGTGCTTTCTGCAACCAATGGATGTTGCAGGGGGGTAGCGCGCTCCTCTGCTCCTGCGGGAAGTGCTACCACGAGCAGTGCGCCAGAATGATCGAGAGCTGTATATCCTGCAGGACTAAGCTGGTCTCCTGACCTTAAACCCCTCCGAGTGAGATCGGCATGAGATTCGTTGTTCCCTGGGCAGTGGCGCTCATCCTCATTCCGCTGACGTATCCCCTCACAGCCGCCGCTGAGGCACCTGAGCTAGATATGTTCGTGATCTCAAGCGTGAGCGTTTTGAGCCCAGGCGAGAGCGCAAACTTCACGGTCTATACATTCATTGACGGCGTGAGGGCCTCTTTCGACCGCCCCATCGAGGCCTGGGTTGTGGGCGGGGTCTATGATGTCAACATTCCGCTCCCCGTCCAAAATAGCTCACCGGGCATCTACAATTTCTGCTACACAATGGTGGCTTCCCACGCAAACCGTTATGGAGAGGTCGAAATTGTCGTAAGAGCATCCCACAGCACCGGGGTTTTTCAGGGGAGCGCTCTGAACTCTGCCTCCAAATACATAACCGTCTCCATTAGTAGGAATACAACGGATGAAACTCTTGAGGGCTTCCGCGCCCGGGCGTGGCTCCTCAGACTCTCCTCACCACTTCCCAAGCCGGGCAGCCACGCCACCTTCCTCTGCTGCATAACCCGGGGCGCGGAACTGGTGGACATTGAGGGGGTTCGCTTCGCCATGCACCATAGTCCCCTGAATGGGGAGCCGAGTAGCTACACCGCCGAACACACAAAAATCGCTCCGGGAATCTATCAGATCAACTTCACTATACCCTCACTAAAACACGACGATCGCTTCTATCTATATGCTGTGGTGCCTGGGGCGGAACACGAGCTACAGACCGGTGCGTGGATATGCATGGACTTTTTCACAGTAATTTATCATGAGCTGGGCATGGATGCTGGCCTAAAGAAGTTCGAGCTGTTTGTATCCGATTGGGGGGGGTCTCCGGTCAGGGGCGCAGAGGTGGTCCTTAGGGTGAGCGCGCCGGGAGCGAGCGGTAGCGAGACCATGTTCGGGCTCGGCAAGACGGACGCGAAGGGGAGGGTCAGGGGCTCCCTTCCCATACCGCCCGTAGGGGACGGGTACTACATTTTTGGTTGGGCCAATACGAGTCGCTTCTCACAGAGATTCTCAGGACGGATTGCGGGGCCGGGTGAGGGCTCTTTTTACGTCCCATCTACTAGCGACTTCACCGTCGTCCCTCTCCGCCGAGAACCCCCACTGAGCCTACTCCCGGGCGAGAGCCTTTGCGCTACCTACCGCGCCTTTTCCTATGGCAGGCCACTGGCTTCGACAGAGCTCAAGTGCTTTGTGACTTCGAAGAGGTATGGAGGTTCTATGCTGGTTTCATCGAACGTGGAGTGTGTGAAGGTGCAAACAGACGGGCAAGGAGGGTTCTCCCTGAACCTCACGATGCCTCCAGGGGAGAGCTCCTTCATCACCATCTATTTTAAAAACCCGCTCCCACGGCCGGAGAGCGGTGGGTACACCTCTGGAGCCTACGATTTCATAAGCTCGTCCCAACCCGACGATACGCTCTTCGGGGGCCTCCATACTAAGCTCTCGAGGGCCTATCCTGGTGGAAAAGTGAAGGTTACCGTCTCCGCACCTGGCAAGGACCTTCAAAGCGTCAGCGCGCATCTGGCCCTGGACGGCGCCGGTGGGGGTGATGGGGCATGGCAGACGTGGTCCACGTTTTCTTGGAACCTAGTGGGCCCGGACGAGGAGGGGTCCTTTTCTGCTGAAATCCCCCTGCCCATTCATCTTAAGCCAGGTACAAATGCGACGCTTATATTAACTATCAGCAACGAAACAGAGAGCGGCATCGAGCACCAAGAATATTTTAGGGTCCAGACCCCCCTCGCTACTAGTCCAGAGACCGACTTGTGCTGCTTCCTTGGCCTAGTCATTATTAACATAACTCTCATATTCTTTTTTCTTATTGCCTTCATAAACACGCGAAGGACGGCCGAAGGGGAGGCGGTTGTGGAGGGGCTTCAGCTTGGACCGCAGGAAGTCCCCGCTGGAGCCCAGCGCGATTCAGAGCTCGTGCCGCGCCGTGTCGCGCTTGAGCTAAGCAGGGACTGCGCGCTCTGCGGGCGCAGAATCGCGCGGGGAAACGTTGCCTTCCTCTGCTCCTGCGGAAGGTTGTTTCACGAACACTGCACGGGAGCGGGGGAGGCGTGCCCCGTCTGCGGCCGGAGATGGGGAAAGGGAGCTGAAAGTTAAATATTTATAGAAGCTCTGACATACCTGTCCTCCCCGAGAGAAAGACTCAAGGGAGGTGGAACGATGATGGGACAGGGAGGAACCGTGCCAATTCTGGTGCTGAAGGAAGGGACTCAGAGGGAGAAGGGCAGGGGTGCCCAGAGTAGCAATATCGCTGCCGCCCGCGCCATAGCGGACGCGGTTAAGAGCACTCTTGGCCCGAGAGGAATGGATAAGATGCTGGTTGACTCTATGGGAGACGTCGTAATCACGAATGACGGCGTGACCATACTTAAGGAGATTGACGTCGAGCATCCAGCCGCCAAAATGCTGGTCGAGGTGGCAAAGACGCAGGACCAAGAATGCGGCGACGGAACCACGACCGCGGTGATCCTCACAGGTGAGCTGCTCAAGCGCTCGGAGGAGCTGATTGAACAAAACGTCCACCCGACAATAATCACGGGCGGCTTCAGGATGGCGGCAGACAAGGCGACGGAAATTCTGGAAAAGCTTGCGGAGAAGGTAAACATAAACGACAAGGAGGTTCTGAAGAAGATCGCGATGACCTCCATGGCCAGCAAGGGCGGCGCGGCCTACAGGGAGAAGCTCGCTGAAATCGCTGTGAAGGCCGTGACTAGCATCGCCGAGGAACGCGACGGCAAGTATGTCGTGGACAAGGACAGCCTCCTCGTGGTCAAGAAGCATGGCGGGAGCGTCAGCGACACCGAGCTCGTTGATGGAATCATACTGGACAAGGAGGTCGTCCACGCTAACATGCCCAAGAGCGTGAAGGATGCAAAGATCGCTCTCCTCGACTGCGCCCTTGAGGTCAAAAAGACCGAGGTCGAGGCCAAGATTGAGATCACCTCGCCCGACCAGCTCCAGGCCTTCCTTGCTGAGGAAGAGAACATGCTGAAGAAGAAGGTCGAGCTGATAAAGAAGTCGGGGGCGAATGTTGTCATCTGTCAGAAGGGCATCGATGACCTCGTTCAGTACTATCTTGCCAAGGAGAAAATACTGGCGGTCAGAAGGGCGAAGGAGTCGGACATGAAGAAGCTAGCGCGGGCCACGGGAGGCAGAATCGTCACTAACCTGAACGACCTCTCAAAGGACGACCTGGGCCGCGCCGGTCTGGTCGAGGAGAGGAAGATAGGCGAGGACAAGATGACCTTCGTCACCGGCTGCCCGAAGGCCAAAGCGGTCTCCATACTCATACGGGGAGGGACGGAGCACGTCGTGGACGAGCTCGAGAGGTCCCTAGAGGACGCCACGAGGGTCGTCGCCGTCGCCATCGAAGATGGCAAGGTTCTGCCCGGCGGCGGGGCCGTACACGCCGAGCTCGCTCTCGCCCTCAAGGACTACGCTGCCAGTGTTGGCGGGAGGGAGCAGCTTGCAATAGACGCTTTCGCCGACACCCTTGAGGTTGTCCCTAGGACGCTCGCGGAGAACGCCGGCCTCGACCCAATAAACGTGCTGATAGACCTGCGCAAGGCCCACAAGAACAAGGAGAAGAGCGCGGGGGTGAATGTCTTCACCGGCAAGGTCGAGGACATGAAGAAGCTCAACGTGATAGAACCCCTGCGGGTCGACAAGCAGGCCATCCTCTCCGCCACCGAGGCTGCGGTGATGATACTAAGAATCGACGACATAATCGCAGCCAAGGCGACCAAGGGCCCACCGGGCGGGGCGCCTCCGGGCGGAGCGGGCGGCACGGGCGGCGGCATGGGCGACTATGACTAGATCCCCTCTCCCCCTTTCCCCTGTGCAATGGGTTAGCTGCGAAGGGGAAAGGGGTCCCATTTATTATTCAGAATTGGCGATGGAGTTCAGATGGGGAGAAAGGGGAGGAGGGGCTCCATTTGCTGCCCCGACGCGGCGGCCGCTTCGGGATGGGGCTGCGGTGCTCGGGCGGTGATGACGAGGCCCGGGGGTGGTGAGGGCCTGTGGCGGGGGAGAAGAGGGACTACTATGAGATGCTGGGTGTCTCGAGGGACGCCAGCACTGAAGAAATCAAGAGGGCCTACCGCGCCCTCGCCAAGAAGTACCACCCAGACCTGAACAAGGACAACCCGAAGGAGGCAGAGGAGAGATTCAAAGAGGTCTGCGAGGCCTACGAGGTGCTGGCTGACCCAGAAAAGCGCAGGCTTTACGACGCCTATGGCCACGCTGGTGTCTCACAGACCTTCGGCGAGGGCGGGTTCACCTGGGACCAGTTCTCCCACTTCGCAGACCTCGAAGACATATTCGGCGACCTGGGGTTCTTCGGGTTCGACTTCTTCGGCAGGTACAGGCGTCCCCAGACGGGGCCGGTGCCGGGCGACGACCTGCGCTACGACCTCGAGATCACCCTCGAGGAGGCTGCGAGCGGAATGGAGAAGGAAATCACCATTCCGAGAACCGCTCCATGCTCAGCCTGCAGCGGAACCGGCGCGGAGAGAGGCTCGTCGCCCCGGAAGTGCTCGAGATGCGACGGCTCCGGTCAGGTGAGGAGCGTCCGGTCCCGAGGCTACAGCCAGCTGATCACCATCACGACCTGTGACGCCTGCGGTGGAAAGGGGACGGTTATTGATAAGCCCTGTAGCGTTTGCCGAGGCGCGGGGGCAGTCTCGAAGCAGGAGACCATCCGGATTACGATCCCGCCCGGCGCTGACTCGGGCATAAGGCTGCGCGTGCCCGGAGGCGGCGAGGCTGGGAGGAGGGGTGGTCCGCCCGGTGATTTGTTTGTCGTCCTGCATGTCGCACCGCACAAGAGGTTCAAACGGGATGGGAACGACCTCTACACTGAAGCTGACATCTCATTTGTTCAGGCCGCACTAGGAGGTGAGATCGATATTCCGCTCCTGAACGGCACCGCGCGCCTGACGATTCCTCCAGGCACCCAGACCCACACGCTCTTTAGGCTACAGGGTAAGGGGATGCCCCGCTTCGGCGGCGGGGGAAGGGGGGACCTCTACGTCAGGGTCAGAGTGGTCACCCCCACCCGGCTGAGCGAGCGTCAGAAGGAAATTCTAAGGGAGTTCGCGAGGGAGGAGGGGGAGGAGGTCGGGGAGAGGAGGGGGTTTTTCAAGAGACCGGGAAGGAGGTGAGCCCAGCCCTTGAAGAAAAAGGGCCGCTCCCGGCAGGAGCTATTAAATACCCACACACAGATTATTTCCCGGTGGTGCTGTGGTAACGCAGGTCAGAGCGAGTCATATTCTAGTTGAGACGGAGCAGGAAGCCTATCAGATTCTCGACCAACTCACGGCTGGCAGGCCATTCGCCGCGCTCGCGCGCCAGTACTCAAAATGCCCCTCGGGGCAGAGGGGTGGGGACCTAGGCTACTTCACGCGTGGAAAAATGGTCAGGGAGTTCGAGGACGTGGTCTTCGCCCTTCAGAAAGGGCAGTTCTCAGGACCTGTCCAGACAAAGTTCGGCTGGCACATAATCCTGGTCACGGACAGGAAGTGAGAAGCTGGAGAATGCCGGCAAACCTCACCGGGAGGCCACGACATCCCCCGCCCCCTCCCCTCAGACCTCACCAGACCGCGCGGGCGCTTCTCGACCCGCGCACCCCCCAACCTCTCCACGGGCCAGTGAGAGCGCAGGCACGCTCACGGAGAGCACCTCGGCTCCCAGCCCTGCAGGAGACCCTCTCGCCGCCCAGATTCTCGAAATCCTCCGAATGATGAAGACGGTGGCCGTCGTGGGAGCCTCCGACAAGCCCGGAAGGCCGAGCCATCGCGTGACCTTCTACTTGATTCGGGCGGGCTTCGAGGTCTATCCAGTGAACCCAACGATAAAAGAGGTGGGTGGGCGTGGCACCTACCCGGACCTGAGATCCGTGCCCGTGCCAATCGACGTTGTGGACATTTTCCGGAGGCCAGAATCCATACTGCCTGTGGTCGAGGAGGCCATTTCCGTCGGCGCAAAAGCCATCTGGATGCAGGAGGGTATCGTGAACGAGGAGGCAGCTGCCCGGGCCCGGGCGGCCGGCCTAGCAGTGGTCATGGACCGCTGCATAATGAAAGAGCACAGGAAGATGCTCAGGGGCTAGGCGAGAGATGGAGCCCCTCTTTTCCCACAAACGGTCGGAGACTACCCGCGGAGCGTACTATGCGTTTTAGGTGCTGGTCCCAATATTCTCCCATGCCTCCACAGGAAGGTGGGGCCTTAGCCATTCTGCCTGGCAGCGAGAGCCCTCAGGTGGCCCGCCGCTCGTCCAGTCCAAAGAAGCAGGGATTTAGTGTAGCCCCGGTCGTGTAGGAAACGCAAGAGCCCGAGACCGCCCAGCACCGCCACAGCGCCCGCAACTCGGCCATAAATCGAGTTGAGCTCAAGCGAAGCCGCCACAGCTTGTAGGCCTAGGGCACCGAGCAGGGAAGGGAGATTGAGGGTCAAAAGCGTGAGGAGAAGAGAAAGCGAGAGAAAGAGTGCCAGATTGCGGAGGTAGCTTTCTACAAAAGAAGAGGCATCCGCAGGGGAGAGCCTTCCCTCCTCTATGTAACCCCAGCACCTCACTGAAGACTCCCCTGTCTCGATGAATAGTAGGAAGCAGAACGAGAAGAGGAGGATCTGGGGGAGCTCGGAGGCAGTGTTTGGGGTCCCGGCGGTGATGAAGAAGGAGAACATGGCCGATATAACTAGGTATACGGGTTTGTGGAGAAACAGGCCATAGAGGCCGAAGCACAGGGGTGCGGAATAGAATGAGAAGAGGAATAGCTGGACTGCTATTGTGGCGGTCAGGTTTGGATCCTGGGTTAGAGTAAGTGCGATGATGAAAAAGAGCACCAGGCCCCCGAGGAGATGCCAGACTGTGACATTGAACGGCAACCTGTATTTGTTCAGTCCGAAAAGTACGAGAGATGCCGCCACTAACAGAGAAAGGGAGGCACCCTCCAGGGTCCCGAGACGGCTCAGCAACTCCGACTTCTCCACCACGAGATAGGCTCCCCGGTTCATGTCCCAGTTGAGTACAAAGGCGACGAAGAGGGCGAAGGCGGCGAGGATGGTGAGAAAAAGGGGTTTGTGGCCATAAATCTCACTTGGCCCAGAGATTCCGTAAGTCGGGGAGGACTCTTCCCCCGTGGGCCCGTTCCCCCATGGGAGCAGATTGGGTAGCGGACCCCTCCCCGCACCATCTCTAAGCCTCCCCTCCCGGAAACCGCGCCCCAACTGCCCTGAGAGTAAAGCCTCATTCAACCCGCCACACCCCCTTTGTCCAGCACGGAGAACAGGGGCTGGCTAACGTCCCAGTCCATCACCACAGCTCCGTGAGCGCGTAGTTCTGATATCAGGTTGTCCCTCTCAAGCATTGCAATTCCCACTTTTTTACCCGGCTTTCCTTCGGAGAGCTCCATCTCGATTCCTATGAGAGAAGGGCAGAGGAATACCACCTCATGCCCCCGGTCCTTCATCAAACGGACCGCCTCGATGAGGGTTTCGTCAGCGTCCAAGCTGGTTATCACAAAAAGGGTTGAGTGGGGAGGGATGTGCATGAGGGATGTCTCTAGGGCGGTGAGGAGGGGTATGTCGCCCCTTGCGTAGGTCCCAACGAGTGCGGTGGTGAGGTTCTGGAGCTGCCTCTCACCGACACTCGGGAAAAATGTCCTGACCTCATCGCCATAGGTTACAAGGCCCACCTCGTTCCGGCCGCGGAGGAGGTGGGTGCAGAGGGAGACTGCAGCCTTCACCGAGAACTCGAGCGGGTTCCTCAGGGTCGAGCCGCGACCTGTCACCCACCTAGCATCCACGAAAATCATGACATTGCACAAGTTCTCCTTCTCGTACTCGTTAACAAGCCATTTCCTGTGCCTGACCGATGCCTTCCAGTTGATTCTCTTGAAGGCATCGCCCATCACATAATCCCTGATGTAATAAAACTCGGAGCCGAGCCCAGTCTGCCTCTGGGCGACCATGCCAAAATAGGGAATCGTATACCGGGAGGTGATGGGGACAGAGTGGATCTCCATGGGACGCGGGTAGACGGAGAGATAGCCCCTCTCAACTATCTGCTCCTCCTCGAAGAAAAGGAAGGACGGGTCCCTTCTCCTGAGCAGCACTGGTCCCAGCACGTAATGCCCTCTCAAGGGTGTCTCGATGGTGTAGCCCATCATCGCCTCCTCGCCTGGCTCGAGGTGGGCTAAGAGCCTGTTGGAGCCCGCATGCACCCTCATTTGAGCGGGGAGAGTGTCGTAGATTTCAATCAAGGCCCCAACCCTGCCCTCGTTTCGCACCCAAGCCCCAATTTCCAGCGTGTCCCCCTCCAAGACCCGGGTGAGATGAATTGGCCTCTCCACCCTTATCGCAGGCCTGAAGAGGTGGCTGACTGCTATGAAAGAGCACAATACAATGCCGAGCGTAAATAGCTGAATATCCTCCAAAATGAACCCCACGAGACCGCAGAGAACGCCCGCGGAGACTATCGTGGCCGCCTTCATCGTCCACACGTTCAGGTCCTCCTCCACTCGCTAGCAGCGTCTACGAGCTCATCCATCCGTTCCAGCGGCACGCTGTCAGGGTCCCGTACTAGAGCGAGCAGATCCCCGTGGTTGATGATGGCAGAGAGCTCCGCCTCTCCCAGCCTCTCGAATTCGTCGGGGTAAAGCCCCATGGAGATTCTCACTTTTTCCAGAAATGCCCTGCGAAGGCGCAGCCGGTCCTCGGGACGGAAGCGCCTGTCGGCGAGGTGGTACAGGGTGAAGTCGTAGAGGTTGTCCTCGTGGTGCCACTCCGCGGGCGTCCTCACTCTCGATACTGCAAGCATTAAAGCGAGAATAGTGATGGTGGAGAGTGTCGCCCTCCCCCATAGATTGTCCAGGGCCAGCACCTCGAGCAGCATTCCTGTCCTCCACATCCCCTCACGGAAGGTTGCTGGCCTGTGCCTGCTCTCCTCAAAGATTAGCTCCCTCGCGTCAGGAAAGAACTTCCTGATACAGTTCATTATGAACCTAGCGTTGTCCGCCCTAGTCCACATGTCATTGATAAATATTCCCGGGTCTGAGAATATAAGGACCGAGCCGTAACCGTGGCGTATCCAAGCGGCGACCGCGTAGGACGCCGAGCCCTCATCGATATCCCTCTCTCCGTTTGAGTTGTTGTCCAGCCAAGACTCTTCATCCGTGAGGGCCAGTACTTCGCCTCCCGACACACTCTCGAGAGCAGTAGGTTCATTGAGCAAGATGGTGTACTCCACCCCATCGAGAGACACATTCACCCTGACGAAGGCCGGGTTCCTCTCGAAAGAAGCGCTCCAGAGCCTCCTCCCCGAAATTCCTACCCCGAACCGACTGGCCAGCGCTCCACCGTAGCCGAAGTCGTCAGCCAAGAGAAGAGAGCCGCCGTCTTTAACGAAATCAACAATCGCCTCAATCTCTGTGGAGAGGTAGGGTTTCTCGAGACCAATTATTGCTAGGGCCCTTTGTGTAGATACGGAAGACTCGCTGGCTCGGAGAATCACCGGGGTGGAGACTATTGAGGAAGTTATGTAGCCAGTTCGCTGGAGTGAGCTCCTAAGGCCAGAGAGGTCGTCCCACCCATCGTCGTATGCCGAGAGGTGGCGGACCCCGGTGAGAAAGTCAGACACTCCTGCGAGAAGAATTATGAGCGGGACGGTCATGAGGACGATACGCGTCTTTCTCTCCAGCAACCATCTGGCGACCCGGCCGTCCATTCACACTCACTCTAGCCACTATACCGCTAGACAGTGTTTAGGTTGGTAATAAAACTCCCATATGATAGTAAATTTTATATGTGGATTTTAAACCGCACCAATTTTCGGATATAAGCTAGGCGTTATATACTCTATTCATGGCAGCCGAGGTCACGACCATGACGATGGAGGGGAGCGAGGCTCACTTTATTGACCAGTATCAGGCCAAGACCCAGATAGAGAAGTGCGAGGCGCAACTCAGGGAGTTCGAAGCGACTGGAAAGGACCTCTCAGAAGCCCAGCGTTATCTCAAGATAGCCAGGTCATTCTACAGGCTCGGCTCCTTCACAAAGGCCTTTCTATTCGCCGTCAGGGCCCGCAGGGTCGCAAGGGAATAGGAGGCGTCTCCAGTGGCCGGACCCCTCCCCTCCGTCGCATCTTATATTAACCTCACAAGCTCATAATTGAAACTGCTCCGGGAATCCTCCGGAGCGGTGTCCCGGAAAAAGAAAGAGGTGTGGTTCGATGAGCTCTCCCCGAGCGCTCACGCTGGCTGTTTTTCTTATTCTAGGCGCTGCCCTCCTCTCGGCGTTCGCGTCACCTCTGGAGGCTCAAAGGGGCTCCTCATGGCCGATGTTCAGGGGAGACAGTGAGCACCGCGGCTTCCTCGACGGCCGCCTTTCACCACGACCCGCCCTTCTTTACGAGGTAAGCACAGGTGGCGGCCTGCCCACTTCTCCTGTATCGGTGGGGGACAGAATCTATTTCGGATCTTCGGACGGAGGAATTCATTGTCTCCACGAGGCCAATGGTACCGAGTCCTGGCGCTTCAGCATGGGGGACCGGGTGAGTTCCGTGCCGTTACTGCACGGGGACCAGCTCTTTGCAATATCTGAGAGCGGCCGGCTTTGCGCCATCAGCGCCTCAAGCGGCGAGCTGCGCTGGGAGCTCCGCCTCCCGCACAACGGGAGCTTCGTCGGTCCCCTAGTGGCATCCGGCGAGCGCCTGATCGCGGTTGACGATAGGGGAGGGGTTCACTGCATCGGCATAGAGAACGGCGGCCGGCTTCTCTGGAGCTCCAGTGTCGGTGGCAGGGTTATCGGGGCACCGAGCATAGGCGGGGACATGGTATACGTTCCCATGGAAACCGGTTCCCTCACGGCCCTCTACCTCGCAAACGGTACGACCATCTGGACAATTGACATCGCCCAAGGCACAATAGACGCCTTCACACCGGCTTACAGGGATGGCAGGCTCTTCATCGGCACGAGAGGGAGGACCGCGTTATGCATCAACTCCTCGAGCGGTGCGCAGATCTGGTCCGCGAGCGTGAAGGCGGCAGTATCTACCTCGGCGGCCCTCGATGACACCCGCGTCTACTTCGGAATAGAAAGCGGCCTAGTCGTTGCCCTCTCTCAGGAAAATGGAACAGAGCTTTGGTGCCATGAAATCTCAGGGAAAATCAGCTCCTCTCCAGTGGTGATGGGCGAGGAAGTCATAGTGGGGTCGGAAAGTGGATGGCTCGTCGGCCTGGAGGCCTCGACTGGCATGGAGCTCTGGAATTACAGTCTGACAAGCAGGTTGACCGCGTCGCCCGCTCTACGCTGTGAGCTTCTTATCGTCACCACATTGGATGGAAAACTGCTCGCCCTCGGGCCATCAGGGGACATCAAGCCCATCGCCAGGCTGGAGGCCTCCACGCTAAGGGTGTCCGTGGACGAGCCCATCCGCTTCTCCGCAATAAACTCCTCCCACCCCGCTGGAGTCCCTATAACCGAGTTCAGCTTTGACTTCGGCGACGGAACTTCCACGGGATGGATATCCAGTGCAAGCGTTGAGCACTTATATCGGACAAAAGGCAATTTCAACGTTGAGCTGAAGGTAAGGGCAGGCGACGGCTCCGAGAGCGCCCCGGCCCATCTATTCGTGGATGTGTTCAATCTCAGGCCCTCGGCGCGCCTCATTCTCCCAGAGAGGGCCGTCGCGGGCAGGGCTGTAGCCATGGTTGCCGAGTCGTCCGATCCGGACGGGGTCATCGCGCTGTACGAGTGGGACTTCGAGGGCGATGGAAGGTACGACTGGATGGGGACCTTCCTCCAGGCGGGCTTTTCCCACACTTACGAGAGAAACGGAACCTACGCGCCAACACTCAGAGTCACGGACGATAACGGAAGCAGCGTGGTGGTTTCGGCCACCCTCATCGTTGCAGCTCCCTCACCGTCCCCCGCGCCCTCGCCCCTTACACATCCAGCGGTCATCGCATCGATATCGCTGAGCGCTCTGGCTCTCGCCGGCGTGGCCCTCTCCGCGACGGAATTCGGCAAGTACAGGTTGCTCCTTTTCTTTATCGTGCCGCTGTACGTGCGCCTCAAGAAAGACGAGGTCCTAGACAACTATATCCGCGGCAAGATTCATGGCTATATTATCGCCAACCCTGGCGACCACTACAACTCGATTCGTGACGCCCTCGAGCTCTCCAACGGCATCGTCGCCCACCACTTGCACACCCTCGAGCGCGAGGGGCTGATTCACAGCGTCAGGGACGGGATGTACAGAAGGTTCTTCCCAGCTAACGCCAAACTACCACCAGAGGACGAGGGGCATTTTAACATCCAGAAGAGAATTCTGGCCATCATCAGGAACAACCCCGGCATATCCCAGAAGGAGATCGCCCAGATGGCTGGCGTCAGCAGCCCCACAGTGAATTATCACGTCAGCGTTCTGGCGACTGCGCGGATGATTCGGGTGGAGAAGCTGGGGCGAAGGACCAGATGCTTCGTCATCGAGCGAGAGGAGACCTAACTCTGACCCCAATACAACCCCCCTGAAAAACCCTGCCGTGCCCTAGTTAAATTATAATTATTTTGTCACTGAGCTCCGAGAGAGCCCTAAAAAGAAGAAATGCACAATCCAAAAACCTCATATATTCGAAAAACATACGGCTTTGCAGAGTGCTAACAAGTGACAGTGTCCCCCAGAATTGAAACATCAATCGGCGATATGCAGGGACTAGGGGGTGGTTTGGACGCCCACAACGGGGAAGGCGAAGAGACAGCTCCAGGACCCGCCCTTTAAATTCGAGGGCAAGCTCGCGGAAGAGGTCGCCGCTCTCTGCGGCGAGAGCTTCACGGGATGTTACCAATGCGGCACATGCTCGGCCGGGTGCCCCTTCGCTGAGGAGATGGACCTCACCCCGGACGAGGTCATCCGCTTCGTGATCATGAACAAAAAGTCCGTTCTCAGCTCCCGGACGATATGGCTCTGCTCTTCATGCTTCATCTGTGCCGAGAGGTGCCCTCGGGACATCAACCTCACAAAGGTGATGGAGGCGTTGCGCCAGATTGTTCTGAGACAGAACATTGATCGCGTCAGGATTTCTGACTTGACGGAAGAGGAGAAGAAGCACATTCCGCAGATCGCTTTTGTCAGCCTGTTCAGGAAGAGCATCGGTTGAGATTTGTATGGAGCTTCTCTACTACCCCGGTTGCACGCTGAAGACCTCGGCCAAGCCCCTCGAGAGGTCCGCTTTCGCGGTGGCGAGGGTGCTGGGCTACGAGCTCGTCGAGATGAAGGAGTGGAACTGCTGCGGCGTCGTCGCCTCCCTTACCACCGACGACCTGATGAGGCATCTAGCGCCCCTCCGGAACCTAATTCACGTCGAGGACGAGGGCAGGGACAGGGTGGTCTGCCTCTGCGAGATGTGCTCCAATACCCTAAAGCAAACTCACAACAGGATGGTCGAGAGGCCCGAGGACCTCGAGAAGCTCAGCTCATTCATGGACGAGGAGCACAGATATAAAAAGAGCGTGAGGGTTCTTCACTTCCTTGAGCTGCTAAGGGACGAGGTCGGCTTCGACAAACTGAGGAAGAGGGTCAAGAGGCCCCTGAAGGACATGAGTATCATGCCGTACTACGGCTGCATGCTCGTCCGACCTAGAGAGGTGGCCATTGACGACGCCGAGCGGCCGGTGGTCCTCTCCGGCCTACTCAGGGCAATCGGGGCCACGGTCGTGGAGAATCCGTTCAGCATCGAGTGCTGCGGCTCCTATCACACGATAGACCAGAAAGAGTTCACATCCAGAAGGGCATATCGCATATCGGAGTTCGCCCGGAGGGCCGGAGCCGAGGCCATAGCGCTCTCGTGTCCCCTCTGCCGGTACAACCTCGACGTAAGGGGGAAAGAGGCCGAGAGGCTCTTCGAGGGCTACAGGCAGATGCCGGTTTTCTACTACACCCAGCTCCTCGCGCTCGCTCTCGGTGTGGACGCCGGGGAGCTGGGACTGGAGGAAAACGCGGTTGACCCCGCGCCTCTCCTGAGGGCGAAGGGGATAATGAAAATATAGGGGTGAGCGGTAGATGAATGAGAATGCGGTCCATGATGTGCTCCATAAAGGAGTCAGCACAGAGAAGCCGGAGGAGGCGGGGAGGCCCTTTTGCAATGTCTACATAATGGGTAAAAGGTACCGGGTCCCGGCGGGCTTTACTTTGATGAAGGCGATGGAGTACGCCGGCTACCAGCTCATACGCGGTTGCGGCTGCCGTGCAGGCTTCTGCGGTGCCTGCGCCACGGTATACAGGAAGGCTAGGGAGCAGAAGCTCCAGTTCGCCCTGGCCTGCCAGAAGCTAGTGGAGGACGAGCTCTACCTCGTACAGATTCCCTTCGTTCCGGCGGAGAAGGCATTATACGACATCAACAAAATAAGGCCGGAGGCTAACACCATCCTCTCTTTCTACCCGGAGATAGCTAGGTGCGTTTCCTGCAACACTTGCACCAAGTCTTGCGCCCAAGACGTGAAGGTGATGATGTACATCCAGAGCGCTCTGAGGGGCGACATAGCGAAGGCGGCCGAGCTCTCCTTCGATTGTATCCAGTGCGGTATGTGCGCGATGAGGTGCCCCGCGGATATAAAGCACTACCACGTCGCCCAGCTGGCGCGAAGGCTGCGCGGAAAGTATCTGGACAAGAAGTCGAAGAACCTGCAGAGGCGCCTTGAGGAAATCTCCCGGGGCAAGTTCGATGCAGAGCTAAACGCCCTGATGAGCATGAGCCTTCCCGAGCTGAGGAGACTCTACGCCAATCGAAAGATAGAGGCGGAGAAGGAGTGAGGTGGTGAGGTAAATGAAAATGATAGAGGGCTATCCGGAATACATGTACGAGTCGATCAAGCTGGTTGAGGCAAAGCGGCACGAGAACATCTCCCGTCAGGTAAAGCCGATGAGCTTAGAGGAGAGGGAGAGAATTCTGAAGCGCTTCCACCCTGACTATATGGAAGGGACGAAGAGGGAGGTGCGTATAGGAATCGACAAAGGGAAGCTCATGTACAACGGCATCGTAGACCTCCTTGAGTCCAGGTCCGCCCTAGACACAAAGGAAATCGACCTCACTCGCATAGATTTCGACGTCGACATACTCATAATTGGCGGCGGCGGGGCCGGCACCGTCGCGGCCCTCTTCGCGAACGACTCAGGGGTCCCTAGGGACAGAATTCTGATCGTGACCAAACTCCGACACGGCGACGCAAATTCGATGATGGCCCAGGGGGGAATTCAGGCCGCCGATAGACCGGAGGACAGTCCAGTGATTCATTATCTAGACATATATGGTGGCGGGCACTTCACCAACAAGCCCGAGCTCGTGCGCGCACTGGCGATGGACGCACCGCTGATCATCAAGTGGCACGAGGAACTCGGAGTGATGTACGACAGGGACGATGAAGGGGAGTTCCTAGAACTCTCGGGTGGCGGCACATCGCGAAACAGAATGCACAGCGCTAAAGACTACACAGGC
This sequence comes from Thermoplasmata archaeon, assembly GCA_038851035.1. Classification (NCBI taxonomy): domain Archaea; kingdom Methanobacteriati; phylum Thermoplasmatota; class Thermoplasmata; species Thermoplasmata archaeon. The sequence goes on along the minus strand of JAWCLH010000020.1, from coordinate 15,673 downwards.
ATGGAAATAATGAGAACAATTCGGGACGAGGCCCGGAACAGGGAGATACCCGTCCTCGAGTTCTGCCCAGTGGTCGAGCTCCTCTTAGACGATAGTGGCGCGGTTTCGGGCGCCGTGGCATTCAATATAGAAACCGGAGAGTACCATGTAATTCGGGCAAAGGCCACGATTCTCGCCACGGGCGGGAGCGGGCGCCTCCACCTCTGCGACTATCCCACAACCAACCACTACGGCGCCACGGGCGACGGCCTTGTGATGGCGTATCACGTGGGCGCGAACCTCGTGGACCTTGACACAATCCAGATACACCCCACGGGGGACGCCTACCCGGACGCTGTTATCGGAATCCTGACGACGGAGAAGGTGAGGGGTCTAGGGGCCATACCAGTGAACAAGAACGGAGACCCCTTCGTCTTCCCTCTTGAGCCGAGGGACGTTGAGTCTGCGGCTTTCATACGGGAGTGCAGGGAGGGCAGGGGCATCGTGACACCGTCGGGAATGCCAGGTGTCTGGCTCGACACGCCGATGATAGATATCATCCATGGTGAGGGTACGATAGAGAAGAAACTCGCGGGTGAGGTCAGGAGGTTCCGCAGGTTCGGAATCAATATTGTGAAGCTACCCATACTAGTCTACCCGACATTGCACTACCAGAACGGCGGCGTAGAAATCAACGCGAGGACTGAGACCAGGGTCCCCGGCCTCTTCGCGGCCGGTGAGGTATCGGGAGGGGTGCATGGAAAGAACAGGCTGATGGGCAACTCCCTGCTCGACTTCAACGTTTTCGGCCGGAGGGCAGGTATATACGCGGCAGAGTATGTGAAGAAAAGAACAGTGGGCAAACTAACTCTGCGGCACATTGAAGAATACAACAGGGCCGTGGAGGCGCTCGGGGTGCCCCCTGAGCGAAAAGCGCCGATAATTCTTCCTGAGTACAGGGGGAAGGAAGCCATGGCCCGCGCGCTTGATATTCTGTGAGGGGTGACGATGATTATCGTTCTGGAGGACTGGTGCAAGGGGTGCGAGGTCTGCATCAAGCGCTGCCCGGTGAAGGCCCTGGAGCCGTCCAAGAAGATGAACAAGAGAGGCGTCTTCCCGCCGAAGCTCAAGGAGCCCAACGAGTGCAACTTCTGCCGTCTCTGCGAGTTGCTCTGCCCCGACTTCGCCCTGGCCGTGATTCCTGAGGAGAGAAAAGAAGTGCCGAAGAAGAGCAGACTGATAATCGGAGGTAATGTGAATGAAGTATGAGAGGGACCCGGTGAGAATTCGGAGGGTCATTGGGGACAAGGTCCAGTTCGTGCAGGGGGATATAGCCATCACCTACGGAGCGCTCCTCGCGGGCTGCTCCTTTTTCGGAGGCTACCCGATAACCCCCGCGTCAGAGGTGGCGGAGGAGATGGCCCTCCTGCTGCCCCGCGTTAAAGGTACCTACATCCAGATGGAGGACGAGATAGGGAGCATAGCGGCCGTTATCGGCGCCTCGTGGGGCGGCGCAAAGGCGATGACCGCAACCTCCGGGCCGGGATTCTCGTTGATGATGGAGAACTACGGTTATGCTATCATGACGGAGACACCGTGTGTCATCGCCGACATACAGAGGACTGGGCCCTCGACTGGCCAGCCCACGCTCGGCGCCCAGGGGGACATGATGCAGGTGCGCTGGGGAACCCACGGGGACATCGAGGCCATAGCGCTGGCGCCGAGCACCTGTCAGGAATGTCTGGACATGACGGTCGAGGCTTTCAACCTAGCCGAGAAGTACAGGCACCCGGTATGCATAATGGCGGATGGAGAGATAGGACACCTCAGAGAAAAGGTGGTGATACCCGAAGAGAACGAGCTGAAGCTCGTAGAAAGGGTCAAGGCGACCGTAGAACCCGAGAAGTTCTTACCATTCGGACCCTCGCAATCGCGTGATAGCAGGGTCCCGGACTTCCCCGTCTTCGGCACGGGCTACAGAGTCTATGTCACGGGTCTCACCCACAACAAGCTCGGCTTTCCCGCTACGGATAAGCAAAGGGACCACGAGGAGCTGATAATGAGAATAGTGAGCAAGATCTCAGACGACAGAGAGGCGCTGACGGACGTGGAGAAAATACAGCTTGACGACGCTGAGGTCGCATTCGTCACGTACGGGGCTTCGGCCCGGCCCACCGAGACCGCCATCGAACTCCTTAGGAAGAAGGGTGTGAGGGCAGGGATGCTCAGGCTGAGGCACGTCTGGCCATTCCCGAGGGCCGTGATAAAAGAGCTCTCGAAAAAGGTGAGGAGGATTGTTGTTGCGGAAATGAACCTAGGCCAAATTGTTCATCCGGTGAGGGAATGGGCCGCGGGTGACTGCGAGGTGGTATTGGCACCAAAGGTGGGGGGGGAGATGCACCTACCCCAAGAGCTGATTCCCTACGCGGAGGGATAAAAATGACCGATATCATTGATGGTGAGAAGTTGAGGCAGAAATACCTGCGCAAGGGAATGTTGCCGACAATTTTCTGTGCTGGCTGTGGCCACGGCTCTGCCATAGACTATGTTCTCCGCGCCATTGATGAGTTAGGACTCGATATGGACAAAGTCGCCTTCGCTTCGGGAATCGGCTGCTCCTCGAGAATTCCGGGCTACCTCAACGCCGACGGCCTCCACACCACTCATGGAAGGGCGCTTGCGTTCGCCACCGGCCTGAAAGCGGCCAACCCCGACCTAACCGTTATCGTGTTTACGGGTGATGGTGACGGGATCGGCATAGGCGGGAATCACTTCATCCACGCCGCGCGGAGGAATATAGACATCACCGTCATCCTGCTGAACAACTTCATCTATGGGATGACAGGAGGCCAGTTGGCTCCGACCGCCCCACTGGGAAGTATCGCCTCAACTGCACCCTACGGCAATATTGAGGACGCTTTCAACATCTGTGAGCTCGCCAAGGCACTGGGCGCGGCATACGTGGCAAGATGGCCCATTCACTACCCATACCAGCCAATCAAATCAATCAAGGAGGGGATAATGAACAAGGGCTTCGCTCTCATAGAGCTTATGTCCCCCTGCCCCACCGCTTTTGGAAGGAATAATAAGATGGGAGATGTGGACGTGCTTTGGCGGTGGTACGAGGAGCACTCAATTCTTGTCGAGGACTACGAGAGGATAATGACCTACGGTACGGAGGAGGAAAAGGAGATGGTCAGGGGCAAGTTCCAAATCGGGGTGTTCCAGAATGTGAGGAAAGAGGGCTTCTTCGAGAGGAACGACAGGCTCATCCAGAGATTGATAGCGGAAGACGATGCAAGGTGGGCGAAGGAGGGTAAGTAATGAGGAAAGAGATACGCATCAGCGGCTTCGGGGGACAGGGAATAATCCTGGCCGGGGTGATTCTGGGGAAGGCCGCCTGCGTCTATTCCAACTATAACGCCGTCCAGAGCCAGTCCTACGGCCCGGAGGCTAGAGGTGGGGCCGCAAGGGCGGAGGTCATTATTTCCGACGAGAAGATAGGATATCCGAGACCCACGAGTTTGGACCTCTTTGTCGCAATGGCCCAGGAGGCCTTCAACACCTATAAGAAAGACATAAGGAACGACACTGTGGTCATCGTTGAGCCGGACCTAGTTCCAGAGCATGACATAGGGAGGGGCGTATACAAGATACCAGCACAGAGAATAGCCATGAGCCTAGGCAACAAGATAGTGACAAATATCGCCATGGTCGGCGGGATTACTGGGGTATATAAATTGCTAGAACCAGACGCCGTAAGGAAAGCTGTACTAGACAGCGTTCCAAAACGGTTTGCTGAGCTGAATTTACAGGCTTTCGAGAAAGGGCTGGAGGCAGGACTGAATGCCAGGGCCGAGTGAGATAATCTGGCGCTACTACGAGGACGTTCCCTTTGAGGAGGACTACTGCGTCGAGCTGCCCGAGAGGCTGAAACACCTCGACGCCACGCCGAGGTTTGAGACCACTCCTAGAATTGTTTCGGAGATGTCTTTCCGGAGAAAGAAGAAAATCCTCGAGGGCGATGTGCTTGTTGTGGGCGCCGGAATCACGGGAATGCAGGCGGCCATAGACATCGCCGACAAGGGCTTCAGGGTAATCGTGATAGACAAGTCCTCGACCATTGGGGGCAACATGGTCAAACTCGACAAGACCTTCCCGACGAACGACTGCTCGATATGCACCTGCGCCCCAAAGATGGTAGAGGTCGCGAGGCATCCTAATATCACACTCATAACCTATGCTGAGCTTGCTAAGCTAGACGGGGCGGTGGGCAACTTCACGGCTCACATTTTCAGGAAGAGCAAATACGTCGACCCGTCGAGGTGCACAGGCTGCGGAGACTGCGCGGCCGTCTGTCCTGTGGAGGTTATCAATCCCTTCGATGAGAAACTCTCGAAGAGGAAGGCCATATACATCGAGTTCCCGCAGGCTGTGCCAATCGTCTACACAATAGATTACGAGCATTGCACGGGATGCGGCTCCTGCGAGAGGGTATGCGAGCCCAAGGCGATATCCTTCCTCGAGAAGTCGGAGGATATCGAGGTCAATATCGGAAGCGTAGTCGTCGCCACAGGCTTCGAGCTCTTCGAGCCGCTCGAGATGAGGAGGGAGTACGGCTACGGAAAGTACCCGAACGTCATCTCGGCCATGCAATACGAGAGGCTGCTATCCTCCTTCGGACCAACCGAAGGCAAGATTCTAAGGCCCTCCGATGGCGCAAAACCGAAGTCGATAGCTTGGATACAGTGTGTCGGTTCCCGGAGCAAGCAGCTGGGGTTCCCCTACTGCTCCCGCGTCTGCTGCATGTACGCAACCAAAGAAGCCTCAATAACGAAGGAAGCCGACCCCTCCACGGACGTCACGATATTCTACATGGACATGAGGGCCTTCGGAAAGGACTTCCAGCAATACTACGAGAATGCGAAAAAGCTCGGGGTGAACTTCATCAGGGCCCGGCCCTCCTCTGTCTACCAGAACCCTGACAAGAGCTTAACTGTTCGCTATCTTGACACACATACAAGAGAGCTCAGGGAGAAAACGGTTGACCTGCTGGTTCTCTCCACGGCCATCGTTCCTTCCAAGGACAACCGAAAGCTGGCTAGGATATTGGAAATCGAGGTGGACGAGAGCGGGTTCTTCAGGTCAGCCGATATTCTTTCCAACCCTACCCAGTCCACAAGAGAGGGAGTATTCTTGGCTGGCTGCAACCAGGGTCCCAAGGACATTCCAGATAGCGTCTCGATGGGCAGCGGGGCCGCCGCCAGAGCGATAGTTCCGATTGTGAGAAGAAAGAGGGCCGCCCGGCCTGAGTTGCCCCCTGAAAGGGACGTGGTCGGGGAGCCGCCCCGCATAGGAGTTTTCATATGCCACTGCGGTAAAAACATCGCTGGCTACCTCGATGTGGCTGCTGTAACGGAATATGCAAAGACTCTTCCAAATGTTGTCTTCGCGGACCACGACATGTTCGTTTGCTCCCAAGACGTCCAGAAGAAAATAAAGGAGAAGATAAATGAAATGGCTCTGAATCGAATCGTTGTGGCGGCCTGCTCCCCCCGTACCCATGGCCCTCTTTTTCAGGAGACGCTGGTCCAGGCGGGCTTGAACAAGTACCTGTTCGAGATGGCAAACATCCGCAACCACTGTTCCTGGGTCCACTCCCACGAGCCAGATAAAGCGACGGAGAAGGCGAAGGACCTGGTCAGGATTGCGGTGACCAAGGCGGCAATGCTCGAGCCGCTCCAAGAGAGGAGCGTGCCTGTCACCCCCAGAATTCTCGTTATCGGTGGCGGCCTTTCTGGCATGAGAGCTGCGCTGGCGCTCGCGGAGATGGGTATAGAGTCGATTATTCTCGAGAAAAACAAAGAGCTCGGCGGGAACCTGAACGACCTCCACTCGCTCTTCCCAATGGACATCAAAGCTTCTGATATAATAGAACCGCTGAAGGTGAGGGTGGGAAAGGAGAGGCTGATCACCGTTCTGACTGAGTCGGAGTTACTGGACGTTGAGGGCTTCATTGGAAACTTCAAAGCCCGGGTAAGAACGCCGATGGGAGAGAAGGTGCTCGAGTTCGGAACGGCCATTATCGCTACTGGGTTTAAAGAGATAGATCTGGAAGGGAGGTATTCATACGGGAAGAGCCCAAAGATAATCACCCAGCTCCAGCTCGAACGAATGCTCAAAGAGGAGAACGTGCCGAAAGTGAAGAGCGTGGTGGTGATAAACTGTGCAGGCTCCATGGACGAGCTGAGACCCTACTGCTGCCGCATCGGCTGTGGAGTGGCGATAAAGAATGCAAAGCTGCTGAGTCAGCACAATCCGGGTGCTGAGATAACTCTTCTCTACAGAGACATCAGAGTCTTCGGGAAGGAAGAGGAAGAGTACTACGCTGATGTCATAGAGAAGTATGGGGTTAAAATTATCCGCTACCTACCCGAGATGGGACCGGAAGTCGAGGTTGACGCAAGAGGAAATGTGAAGGTGAAAGTGGTTGACGCGGTCTACGGCGACGAATATATCCTACCGGCGGACCTTGTGGTTCTGACGGCCGAGACCGAGGGCAACGTCGCCACGGAGCAGATCAAGCAGTTCTTCAAGGTCCCCGCGGGGCTGGGCAACTTCTTCACCGAGGCCCATGCCAAAATCAGGCCCCTGGACTTCTCCTCGGATGGGGTCTACATATGCGGCAGCGCCCACTACCCCAAGAACCTCGCGGACACGATTGCCCAGGCCGAAGGCGCAGCCTCCAGAGCCGCCATTCCCATAATGCAAGGGGAGATAAGGCTCTCTGGAAATGTTTCATATGTTGATGCCACCAAGTGCGACGGCTGCGCCTACTGTGTGGACCCCTGCCCATTCAAAGGAATAACGCTGAAGGAGATAACGAGGGACGGCCAGACCAAGAAGATAGTGGAAGTCAATGAGGCGATATGCAAAGGCTGTGGGGTGTGTATGGCGACCTGTCCCAAGCAGGGGGTGTATGTGAAAGGATTCGCCTATAATCAGATAATGGCTCAGGCCAAAGCTGCTATAGAGAGGTGCGTGGAGCCGCCCCCGGAGGTCTTCGAGCCCCGCATAGTGGCGTTCTGTTGCAATTGGTGCTCGTACGCCGGCGCCGACTTGGCCGGTGTGTCCAGGCTCCAGTACCCCCCAAATGTTCGCATCATCAGGGTTATGTGTTCCGGAATGATTCACCCCAACTTCGTCATCGAGACCCTGACCTCCGGTGCGGACGGGGTCATCATCTGCGGTTGTCACCCGGGCGACTGCCACTATCTGGACGGGAATAAAAAGGCGGCCCAGAGAGCCGAGGCAATCAAACTGATGCTTCAGGACCTGGGCCTCGAGGAAGGGCGCTTCAGGCTGGAATGGATATCTGCCTCGGAGGGCCAGCGGTTTGCCGAGGTCATGCGGGAGATGGTGCAGGAGGTAAAGGAGCTAGGACCTAACCCCTACCGGAAGTAGCGCTATATTGAATGGGGATTGGCGAATTCCCTGCTCCCTCCCCCCTAGGGTCACCTTACTCCTTAAGATAGAGGATGTCTTCCCACGGATGCCTATACAGGCCCTGCTTGAGCCTCTTCTGGTCGAGGTAGTGCGCCATGAGGCCGATGCTGCGCCCGAGCACGAAAAGGCCGTTCAGCGCGCCCATATTGATGTATTCATCCGCCTCCTCCTTGCCCATCTCGTTCCTAAGCAGGTCTGCGAAGCACACGCCTATGCAGCCGTCCACGTTCAGGATAAGGTTGTCCCTTTTGGCCGTGGTTATCTTCTCCACCTCGAGGGCGTAGTCCAGAATCGGCGTGGCCTTGAAGTGCTTCTTTGCGTAGCCCTTGATGAGCGTGACCCTCACATCTGGGTTGTGTATGGATTTCACAAGGTGGCCTATACCCTGTATATTCACGCCTTTGGCCTTCATTTCATCCACGAACTGCTTTGGCGTGAGGCCTCTGTCGAAGGCGCTAGAGAACATCTGGGCCGCGCCGTCCACTGCCCCTCCGAACCTGGGGCCGATGGTCAGCATCCCCGAGACTAGAGAAGATATGAGGTCTTTGCCCGCCCTGGCCGCCACTATAGTGTTATGGGCGCCAGAGACCGCAGGCCCGTGGTCCGCTGTTATCATCAAGACCATCTCTATGAACTTCGTGGCATATTTAGGGAAGAGGCGCTTGAACCAAAGGATGCTCAGCACCCCACCGATGCCGATGTCCTTCTCTATGACCTCAGATATCTTCATGTTGCCGTAGAGAAGTTCTTCTCCACGGTCGTCCGATATCGTACAGATGAAGTTGGCCGGTCTGCGAATCATTCCAGTCTTCAGGGCCACGGCATAGTCCACGGGTATCTTCGGGACGGGCGGCTCGGGCCTTGGGACTATGACTCCTTTTTTCACGAGATTCTCGTAGACCTCCCTGATTTTATCGCCGTAGTCGTCGAACGAGTTGGGCACGATCGCCCCAGCCGCCTTTAGCGCTGCGTTCTTGGCGTCCGCGGTATCCCGGAGCGAGTCCGCCTTGGCCCCCGCGTGCCCGAACTGGACCTCGGTCTTGAAGGCCTTGGCGCAGGTGCCGATGCACCATATGACGAGCGGCTTGGTTATCCTTCCGTCCTTCAGAGCCTCGACGATGTCATATTCGTCCACTCCGCCGACCTCTCCGAGCGCCGCTAGCATCTTGATCTCGGGGTTCTTCTCGTACCTGAGTAGGTGGTCGAGAAGTGTGGTCCCGGGGTAGCGGTCCCCACCTATCGCCATTCCTTCGTAGAGGCCGTCGGTGTTGCGGGCGATGATGTTGTAGCACTCGTTGCTCAGTCCACCTGACTTCGAAACGAACCCCACGGAGCCCGGCCGGTGGAGCTTTGATTCGATGATATTGTCCAGCATTCCACCAGTGTTGCCTATCTTGAAAGCACCGGCCACCACGCCACCGACCGTTGCAGGTCCGATAATCACCTTGTTGAGTCTCTTTGCAAGTGCTATTAGGTGCTTCATCTTCCTTTCAGGGACGCCCTCCGCAATTATTACCACCGTTCTTATCTGCGGGATGTTCAGGGCCTCCTCCGTCGAAGGAGCGGCGGACCTGAAGGACGCAAAGTTTATCACCACATCCACGTTCGGATGCTTCTCTGCCGCCCTTTTCAGCGACTTGTAGATCGGAATCATTATCTGCTGTGTTCCGAAGAAGAATCTTTGGTAGCCATCGGAGCCTGTGGGGTCTATGAGCGCCGCCACGGAGGGCGTGGGCCTGCGGGCCACATAGTCAAAGTCCAGCATCCTCTGGGCCGCGTTCACCTGCATGTTATAGATAAAGGCCTGGGTGTCCCTGTCGAAGAGGACATAATCTGGCCTTGTCTTGGCCTTCACCCCGCTCACCTGCTGCGCCTCTGCCTCGACCATTCAGCTTCCCTCCTTCAGAGCCATTGAAACTATCTTAGTCATGTGGGTCTCAGGTCCATATACCTCGATAGGAACCCCGAGCTCGTTGCCAAGCTCCCTCATCATCCTCAGCCCCTCCTGATAATTTGGCCCGCCGCGCCTGACGTATATCTTTACCTTATTCTCGATCAGCTTCTGTTTGTACTCCTTCAGGGCCCGAATGATTCCCTTAAATGTGTTTGCCACGTCAGTAAAGTTGGCGATGCCGCCCCCTATCAAGAGATACTTGCCCTTCGGGTTGGGCTCGCGGGTCATCAGGTCGAGGATTGTTCTCGCGTAGAGGTACGTGAACTCTTCGTTCGGGTCTCCGGAGTACTCCCCGTAGTTTGCCATCTCATGCATATAGCCCAGATCTGTAATCGTGTCCGAGTAAATTACCGACGCTCCTCCGCCCGCAACCATCGTCCAGATTCTGCCCTTGGGATTGAGAACCGTCAACTTCAGCGAGGCTCCTGTTTTAGAGTCCAGCTCCTCAATGTAGGCCTCCTCCTTCGAAAGAGTTCTGCCGAAGGGCGAGGGGAACTCGATTGGGCCCCATTTCTCCCCGCTCTCGAACTCCGCAGTGTCGTCCAGCTTCGCGGCTAGGTCAAGGGGATAGATTTTGTCCCCCACGACCACTATCGGGTTGATTTCGAGATAGGCGAAGTTCAGGTCTGCGTAGAACTTGAAGAGACCCTCGATAAAGCCGGCTAGGAGGGCCCTTCTCTCCTTCGGGACTTTGCCCAGAAGTCTCTTTTCTATCTCCTCTGCGGTCGGGAAGGTGTCTATCGGCGCCATCCATTTCTCGGCCTTGGCGTCCACATCGCCTACGTTGATTCCACCCTGGTGGTAAAACATGATGGTGTCGCCATCCCTCACGGAGACGATGGCAACGTAGTACTCGTCCTCCTCTTTGTGGGGAATGAAGGGTTCGACGATGAAGTGGTCCAGAACCCCAGTTACATTGCTCACGGTTATCTCCTTCCCCATCCTCTCCTTTATCCAATTTTTAGCTTCCTCCCAAGTCGCGTTTAGGAGAAGGAGCTTGCTCTTTCCCCTCCTCTTGATGAGCTGGTCGGGCTTGACCACCAGCTTCTCGGTCTTGACCCAAGGGTTCTCCACCGGCACATTTTCAAGGTCGGTCTCGGGTCCGATTTTGATGTATTTGTCCTCGAGGGCATACTTGCCGCCGGTGTAGTCCTTCAGTAGCCTGGCCATCATCTTTTTTCCGTCCGCTTCCCTTATCGCCTTCTGAGCCATACAACCACCCTCTCCTTTTTATCAACGCTCAAGTCTCAGACCCTGATTCCCACCATCACACCCCCAGCTTCCGGTCCAGCCTCTGGCCTATCGCCTCTATGAATTCCTCCGTGTAGACCTGCTTGTTGTGGGGGCTTGGCTCGGCCACCTTTATCAGATCCCCTGTCATAATGCCACTCTCCACTGTTTCGATGGATGCTTCCTCAAGCTTCTTCGCAAACTCCACAACCTCTGGGGTACCGTCGAGCTCGCCCCTCTTCTTCAGGCACCCGGTCCAGGCGAATATCAGCGCCATCGGGTTGGAGGAGGTCTTCTCGCCCTTCAGATACTTGTAGTAGTGCTTCTGAACCGTTCCATGCGCTGCCTCGTACTCGAAATACCCGTGCGGCGAGACGAGCACGGAGGTCATCATGGCTAGGCTTCCGTAGGCCGAGCCCAGCATGTCCGACATCACATCGCCATCGTAGTTCTTCACGCTCCAGAGCAGTCCCCCTTCGGACCTCATTATCCTAGCTACGGCGTCGTCTATGAGTGTGAAGAAGTAGGTTATACCCGCAGCCTCGAACTTCTGCTTCCAATTCTTCTCATATTCCTCCTGGAATATTTGCCTGAAGCGCGCATCGTAGGTCTTTGAGATTGTGTCCTTGACCGAGAACCAGAGGTCAACCTTCTGGTCGAGAGCGTAGAGGAAGCTCGCCCTGGCAAAGCTCTGAATTGAGGCGTCGGTGTTGTGGATGCCCTGGAGTATTCCAGGGCCATCGAAGTCATGAATGGTCATCCTTATCGGCTCCCCTCCCTTCTTGGGAGTGAAGACCAGCTCCCCCTTCCCAGGCCCAGGGACCCTTATCTCTGCATTTTTGTACACATCGCCGTACGCGTGCCTGCCGATTATTATCGGCTTCTTCCACTTCCTGACCGCCGGCAGTATATTCTTGACAAGTATTGGTCCCCTGAATATCGTCCCGTCGAGGGCTGCCCTAATGGTGGCATTGGGGCTTTTGTACTCCCGCTTCAGGTTGTACTCCTTGACCCTGTTCTTGTCCGGGGTGATTGTGGCGCACTTGACGCCCACAGTGTGCTTTTTTATAGCCTCCGCGGCTTCAAGAGTTATTCTGTCGTCAGTCTCGTCCCTCTTCTTCAGCCCGAGGTCGTAGTACTCCAGCTTCATGGAGAGGTAGGGCAAGAGGAGCCTTTCCTTCACCATCTTCCACATGACTCTGGTCATCTCGTCACCGTCTATCTCGACTATTGGGTTTTTTACCTCGATTTTATTCACCATTGGTCCCACCTGCCTACTTGCTCTTGATGAACGAAAGGGTCCCTCCCGCCAGAACAATCGCCTTCTGCCTCTCGCTCAGCTCGTAGCTGACCTCGAAATCGAAGCCCTTTGTCTTGTCACTCACGAGCAGGGGCTTCCCTGCCTTTAGCTTCTCCCGGACACCAAGTAGCTCGAGCTCGTCGCCCTGTGCCACTTTATCGTAATCTGATTCATTGACAAATGTGAGGGGCAGAATGCCGAAATTGACGAGATTGGCACTGTGAATTCGCTCGAAGGACTTGGCGATGACTGCCTTGACCCCCATGAACATCGGGCACATCGCGGCATGCTCCCTAGATGAGCCTTGGCCGTAGCTCACCCCGCCAACGATGATGTTGTAGAGCCCCCTCTCCCTGTTCGCCTTCGCCCTTTCGTAGAACTTCGGGTCCACCACCTCGAAGAGGTACTTCGAATATTCAGGCACATTTGACCTGTACTTCATCCTCGCGCCGGCGGGGATGATGTGGTCGGTGGTTATCTTGTCCCCGACCTTGATGGTCACCGCCGCCCTTATGTCCTCTGGGAGCCTCTCGCTCTTTGGCGGCTCTCCTATGTTCGGGCCCCTGAATATCTTTACCTTCTCAGGCTCCGCTGAGGGCGGGAGAATCATTGAGTCGTCGATAATGAACCTCTGGGGCATTTTAACCACTGGGTAGCGAATTCCTAGCTCTCTTGGGTCTGTGACCTTACCAGTGATCACTGCGGCCGCCGCGGTCTCGGGGCTCACTAGGTAGACCTTTGCGTCCTTTGTCCCGGACCTCCCCTCGAAGTTGCGGTTGCTCGTTCTCAGGGAGACGCCAGCGGACTGCGGGGACTGACTATTGCCTATGCAGAACCCGCAGGCGTTCTCGGCGAGTCGCGCTCCAGCTGCGAGTAGGGTCTGGAGGCCGCTGTCCTTGGTTATCATCTGTAGGACCTGCCTCGAGCCCGGGGCGATGACAAAGCTCACGTTGGGGTGGACCTTCTTCCCTTTCAGAATTCTCGCAACCGTCATCAGATCCCTGTATGATGAGTTGGTGCAGGAGCCGAGGCACACCTGGTTGACCTCAAGCCCCTCTAACGATTTCACGGTCGTTATGTTCCCAGGGCTATGGGGAGTGGCCGCAAGGGGCACAAGCTCCGAGAGGTCTATGTCAACTGTCCTGGAGTACTCCGCGTCCGTGTCTGGGGCAAGTGGCTTCCAGTCCTTCACCCTACCTTGAGCTCTTAGGAACTCCCTCGTTCTCTCATCACTAGGAAAGATCGAGGTTGTAACGCCGCACTCCGCCCCCATGTTTGTAATAGTAGCTCTCTCCGGGACCGTCAGGGTTTCGACACCCGGTCCGCAGTACTCAAAGACCGTTCCCACGTTGCCTTTTGTTGTGAATATTTCGAGCACCTTCAGTATCACATCCTTTGCGCTCACCCAGGGCTTCAGCTTCCCTTTCAGATTTATTCTCACCACATTGGGGCATGTCAAGTAGAACGGCTCGCCCGCCATTGCTAGTGCAACATCCAGACCGCCGGCTCCTATTGCGAGTTGGCCCAAGCCGCCCCCGGTCGGCGTGTGGCTATCGGCACCGAGGAGGGTGGTCCCCGGCTTCCCGAAGCGCTCGAGGTGGACCTGGTGGCATATGCCGTTCCCGGCGCGGGAGTAATAGATTCCATACTTCGCGGCCACCGTTTGGAGATAGCGATGGTCATCAGCGTTTTCAAAGCCAACCTGTATTGTGTTGTGGTCCACATAACTCACCGAGAGGTCTGTTTTGACTCTTTCCAGACCCATTGCCTCGAACTGCAGATACGTCATAGTGCCCGTGGCGTCCTGCGTGAGAGTCTGGTCAATCCTGATTCCGATTTCCTCTCCCGGCGCCCACTTCCCAACTTTTAAATGCTCCTCTATGATTTTCTGCGTCAGGCTCTTGCCCATTCGCTCACCCCGTTCATTTTTGCTTGATTCCCATCATGATAGTGATCCACAAAGGCTCCCTTCACTATCCTGTAGTTCAGTCCTCAAGGTCGTGCTTGAAAGCTCCCGTGAGAGCTGCATGCTCGTAAAAGTCCTCGGGCCATTGGTAATTCCTGTCCAGCTCCCTCTGATGGATTTTATCATAGCTCGACAGGAAGAGGCTCAGATGTTCCTCCCATCGCCGTCTGGAGGTCAGGCGCTTGGTCTTTACCTGGGAGGACAGGTCATACGACTTTATCCCCTCTATCTGCACCGCGACTTTTTTAGTGAGTTCCTCTGCTGTCTCATATCGATCCGTTAGGATGGAAAGGAGGATATCGTCGTCCCCCAGGGTATAGGTGATATAGGTCAGATAAGTCGAGGGGGGGTAGGGGTAGCTGATCAACTGTGAATATATTGACTGGTAATGTCTTGGGTCGGTTCTGATAGACACGAGATATCTCTTCAGGTTCTTCGGATGCTTCTTGGGAAGAAGGAAATACGTGGGCTCGACCATGGGAATCGTTCTTGTCTTGTTTATGCTCAGGACGCGGGGCAGCTTGGAGATGATGCACTTTCCAAGGGCCTCTAGGTTCTGTGTTTCAAAGATTACCGCCACCCAGCCCTTTGCCTCCTGCTGTGAAGCGTAAAGAGGTACCACCTCTTTTGTCTCCAGTCTGGGCATCTCTCTCTCGATTTCTTTCCAGAGCTCCTCCAGGCTCTTCTTGGGAAAGAGACGGACAATCACCGTGCTTGTTGAGCGTTCGGCGATATATTTAGCGTATGCCTTCGGGTTGCGCATCCTCCCCTTCTTCCCGGCCGGGACCGAGAAGAGGAAACGGGAGTTGTAGGCAGAGAGCTGGTCCTCGGGGCAGAGATTGAGGAGTTTCACAACTCGAGCGATTTCGAACGCCTCGACCCCATCTATTGTCCTGATTCTATCATTCACGAACTTCGTTATGCTCTCGCGGTCACGAGCGAGGAAAGACAGAATAATGTCGTCATCTCCGAAGGAGAAGGAGAGGTATGTCAGGACGATGTCCTTCGGATAGTCCAGGCTCATGAGAAGCTCTTTGACCTCGTCGTACTTATCGGGTGAAACTTTAAGAAACACTTGATACCTTTCGAGATTCCTGGGGTGGCCTCTCGGCATCGGAAAGAACACGGGATGAATAAGCGGAATGGTTTTGGTCCGGTCGACGGAGATCATCGTGCCGATGTTCTTCAGAAAAACGCTCTGGATGAGCTCCAGCCTCTGGACGTCCATGTTGATACCGATGTACTCCCGCCCCTCCATCTGCTGGGCGAAGAGAGGCATGACTCCCTCCGAGAAAAGGTTGCGCTTCTGAGCCTCGATCAGCTTCCATAGCTCTCCAAGCCCGCCCTTGGGATACAATCTGAGGCAGAGTAACATTTCACCATCTCTCCCGTGACTCTCTCCCTTGACCGGGATCGTGGCTGCATTAATCCATTTTCCCTATAAATAAATTATTATTATCAGGCTTCTGCTACTAATTTTTTGGTAAATACTTCTTCCTCTAGCAAGTAGGAGCCATGACTTGTCCTGACATGCTTGCACGGAAAACCCAGCCGCTCTCGCACAGGTGGTTACCTGTGGACAGAGTTCCAACGCAGGCTCTTGATAGATAATACTGCCATTTAGTCGGCCAACCCCTGACGACCGAGAGAAAGGTTAATCGCGTGGCAGGGCCTTACGGATCTTGATATAACATGAACGCAAAGCCCTGCAATTACCCAAGGGTCAGGGTAGTACATA
>JAWCLH010000019.1 GCA_038851035.1 Thermoplasmata archaeon | reverse complement strand
CCGCAGGTATAGTGAGAGGGGCGAATATCCATATCCTAAAAAGCCCGGGGCATCCCCTAAGCCAATCACTGATGAAGAGAGGGAATATGTAATGAGGGCAAGAGCCAGGCATCCAGCATCCGGAGCATTCATCCTGGAGAAGGCAATTGAAAGTGAGGAGGGGATAAATATCCCACACAACCGCATTCACAGGATCCTTAAAGAGAATGGACTGGCAAAAGATGAACCCAGGAAGCAGAGACGCCGGAAGTGGGTCCGGTATGAGAGGAAGCACAGCAACTCTCTCTGGCACGCTGACTGGGTAGAGATTGGGGGTGTGTATGTAATTCTTATAGAGGACGACGCTTCAAGGCTGCTGGTGGGGGCCGGCTCATATAAAAATGCCACCGCTCAGAATAGTCTAAGAGCCCTCAAAAAGGCTGTGGCAGCTTATGGCAAGCCCAGGCAGCTCATGACCGACCATGGAACACAATTCACATCCTTACCAAGAGAGAGCTGTGCGGAACCGGGATTGAACATGTTCCAGAAATGGCTCGAGGAGAACGGGATAGAACATGTGAAGGCCAGGGTGAAGCATCCTCAATCCAACGGGAAAGTGGAGAAGGCGGCTGGAACTATTATGAGGCTCATCGGGCACTTCGGGGGGCTTGAGAGGGCAGTGAGCTACTATAACTACAGAAGGCCGCACTGGAGCCTCAGGCTCGAGGAGTGCGAGACGCCGTTCCAGGCGTTCATCAGGAAGATGTGGCCTGCAAAGAGAAGGGCGTTCATCAGGGAGAATATCAAGATGGTTGCCAGATATGCCCCTGCCTATCTATTGGAAGAGGGATTCACGGTAGAGAGGGGGTCCGGGACATGAACTCAAATCAACGAGAGGAACTTAATTCAGGACTCCACACCTCGAAAAGGAACTCCGGGACCGGCGCTATGACTTCCATCCAGAGCCATCGTCCTATGGACATGTGTGGGTGGGCGAACGGACCGGCGAGCCCTGTGGTCGCCAGTATCGCATCACGCTTCCATCGGGCTCAGCGCTAACGCTCCGTTTTCTCATCCGTGACGTGGGGAGAAGCTCCCAGCGCGACTGTGTGCTGGAAATTCTGAACATAGAATCCGGTAACTCCCCGCAAGCCCGCCAGATCGCCGCGGAGCTCAAAAGGCCACTGAAGCAGAAGGGCCTCGACCCCGATATGTACACCGGAGAATGATAGGAGGCCCGTTTTCCGCCCGCGCTTCCTTATCTCAGAAATCCAAGAAGAGAAAAGGGTGGGAGCACTGGGATTTGAACCCAGGTCGACGGGTATCCCCTGCCTCTGGCGGTTTGTCCGGGTCCTCGCTCCAGTTCTTCCGCAGGGGGATGGCCCGGTAGGGATGCATCCGCCCCGCAGCTTACCCGATTCCAGTCATCCCCGGACGCCGGAGGCGTTCGTTGGATTTGCTCTCAACTGGAGCCCGTAAGGATCCCACTACCCCATGCTCCCGCTGTTCGGACGCAATGCTTACTCCTGCTGCCTCTTCTTCTCCCTCTTGCGCCGGCGCATCTTCTTCTTGCGCCACTTCCATCTTTGCTTGCCTCGCTTTTTCCAAGCCCTTGAGCTCCGCTTCATTCGGCAGTCTCCATGCCCTTGCTCCCGTGTAAGGCTGAAGGGCTTTATTAGGCTTATTCACGGGTTGAATGGGCTGCGGAAGGCCATCGGCCAGTTGTTTCGATTCCTCAAATCCAGATACATTTAGGTTTGCTATGGGATGGCGGGCTATCCGGGACTGAGAAATGGGCGCTGCAACGAGAATTTTTGAACGGGCCCGCTACTAAGATATAGTCGGGCCCGTCGGGATTCGAACCCGAGACCCCTGGCTACCCGCGCCCTCCGGAATCCGGGGGCTTAGAAGGCCAGTGCTATATCCTGTCTAAGCTACGGGCCCTTCCTAGCAAGGAACCTCTTCGCCTGTATATATACTCTATCCGCGATGTTGGGGTGATTGGTCCAGAGGCGATGTTGGCGAGGTGCGAGAGGAAAGCGCGCCGGAGCTGTCAGCCCCTCGCACGAAAGGCTTAAAAAGGGGATGGACTCTTAAGGCGGACGAGTGAACGAAAAAGGGAGGGAGGACCTTGGAAGCGGAGCTGAAGGTCAAGCAGATTACGGAGGTGCTGGACCAGCTGGCAGAGGACACCTCCGTTCCGCGCAACATCAGGCGCGGAGCCAAAGAAGCGAAGGACCTCCTGGTCAACCCCAAGGACGCCCTTGATGTGCGGGCCGCGAGCGCCAGCTTCATTTTGGACGAGCTGGCTAATGACCCCAACATCCCCCTGCACGGCCGCACCCTCATCTGGAACATAATCAGCCAGCTCGAGACGGTGAGCAGCCAGAAAAAGACATGAGTGCGGCCTGAATGCCTGTCCCGGACCCGGTTTACCCCGCATTAGTGGTGGCGGTCTGCCTCCTTCTCGCGGGCCTGACCTACCGGAAGAGAGTCCTCGACCTTCACGGCTCCGCTCTCGGTTTTTTCCTCGCGCTCATTATCGGCCTATTCGGGCACCTTTACTGGCTCTTTCTACTTCTTATTTTCCTTATTACATCATTCGTGGCCACGCGGTATAAATATTCTTTAAAAGAGAAGCTTCAAGTGGCTGAGCCCAGAGGTGGAACAAGGGGCTTTGCATCAGTGCTTGCCAACGGCTGGGTCCCGATGGTCGTCGCCCTTCTTAGCTTCGAGAACCCATGGGTCAGCACTTTTCCCAAGGGCGTCGCAGCTATCCTGTTCCTGACCGCCCTTAGCGCTGCAGCCGCGGACACCATCGCCAGCGAGCTCGGGGTCCTCTCGGACAGGGCCTACCTCATAACAAACTTCAGCAGGGTGAAACCCGGGACAAACGGGGGCGTCTCCGCTCTTGGCACGGCCGCCGCACTTGGTGCGGCCGTTTATACATCCGCCATCGGGTGGGTAGTGATCTGGTTCACCGGCGAGCTGGCGGCATTCCCCGTCAGCTACATCCTGATTCCCATCTCCATGGGGTTCATTGGGTGCAACATCGACAGTTTGCTCGGTGCAACCCTCGAGAACCGGGGAAAGTTGAATAAGGACCGGGTCAATATCCTTTCAATTGGAGCCGCCACCCTGATGGCGCTAGCGGTGCTCATGCTGATATGAGGTGCTCCGATGCCGGGAAGAATTCTGATGGTCGTCTGCGACGGACTAGGGGACCGACCGGTGGAGAGCATGGGCAGGAGGACGCCTCTTCAGGCCGCGAGGAAACCCAACCTGAACTGGCTCGCCTCAAGAGGCGCCTGTGGAATTCTAGACATCATTGGACCCGGCGTCAGGCCCGGCAGTGACACTGCCCACCTCGCCCTCTTCGGTCACGATCCCTTCAGGGTTTACACGGGGAGGGGGCCCTTCGAGGCTCTAGGGGTGGGGCTTGAGGTGAGACCGGGCGATGTGGCCTTCCGCTGCAACTTCGCCACCGTCGACGAATCGATGACGGTTCTGGACAGGAGGGCGGGGAGAATACGCGAAGGGACGAAGGAGCTGGCGAGAGCACTGGACGGGTGGGAGCTGGATGGAATTCAGGTGTTTTTTAAAGAGGGTACAGAGCACAGGGGGGTTCTGCTTCTCAGGGGCTCCGGTCTCTCACCGAACGTGTCTGATGCAGACCCACACCGGGAGGGCCTGCGTGTCGAAGAATGTGTTCCAAAATCACCTGAGGCCGCCCTGACCGCGAGGGTTGTCGCCGAATTCGTCCGCCGCTCATACGAACTCCTCAAGAACCATCCCGTTAATAGAGCGAGAGTGGACTCAGGCCTTCCTCCCGCAAATATAGTCCTTCCAAGGGGTGCAGGTGTCGTGCCCCGCCTCCCAACCCTGCATGAGAGATATGGCTTCAGGAGCACTGCCATCGCGGGCGTGGCGCTCGTCAAGGGAATCTGCAGGTTCTCCGGGATGGATGTGTTGGACGTCGGAGGCGCAACGGGCGGGCTTGACACCGACGTCGAGGCCAAGATGAAGGCCGCCCTGAGGGCGATTGACAAAAATGAGCTGGTATTTGTCCACATAAAGGCTCCGGATCTATGCGGCCATGATGGCGACGCCCCAGGAAAGGCCCAGGTGGTCACGCGGATAGACGACGCGTTAGCACTGGTCAGGAGGGAGCTCCCCGGTGATACCGTGGTCGCGATAACCTCCGACCACTCGACGCCAGTTTCGGTCAGGGACCACTCGGCCGACCCCGTGCCCCTACTTATATACGGGCCTGGGGTGAGGAGGGACGCCGTGAGGACATTTGACGAGGTCTCTTGCGCGCGGGGAGGGCTGGGGCGGCTGCTGGGAAGGGATCTACTTCCAATTCTTCTGGATTTAACGGGAAGGGCGGAGAAGTTCGGGGCCTGATGGCGGTCCGGCTCTCGCGTAGGGTCGAAGCGCCGCCTGGACCTATGAGAAATTGATGAGCGGGGGGATTGAAGGGACTGAAATACATATCGCTTATTTTTCACGATGATGTGGGGCTGGGCATAATATTATAACCCCATATAGAAATCAGAAGGCGGATGGTGGAGGAGCCGGAGACCATTTCCGCCAGCGAGCTGGAGAAGTTTGCCTACTGCCACCTGAGTTGGTGGCTCGACAGGCAGGGCCAGAGGGCCGAGGGCGACAGCGTCTCGGTCGGTCAGGAGGAGCACAGGAGGGCGGGCGAGGCATTGGAGGGGGCGAGGAGGGACGAGGCGGAGGCCCGCTCTTCAGAGGTCACGGTGCTCTGGTTCGCGATTGTAGCGACGATTATTGCGATCGTCGGAGTTGCCCTGCTGCCCTTTTCCTATTCCGACGTCTTCGCCAGACTGATGGGGCTGGTAGCGCTGATATGGCTTCTCGCAGCCGCTTATTTTCTCTACCGCTTTGAATCGGTTGAAGTGAAGGAAGAGAGAGCTAGGTACGAGGCCCTAATCATTGTCTTCGCTATGGTCGCCACGGTGATTTCGGTCGCCTCAGTGCCGCTTGCGCTCGTTTCAGACCCCATGATGGGGAGGGTAGCGGAGGTTATTGCGGTCGCCTGGCTGATCGGCGCGTGCATCTTTTTCTACAGATCCCTCTCGCGCAGAACCCGGGCCGCGAGGGTCAGGGAGGCACAAGGCCTCCGCCAGAAAGGGGAGCTCGACTACGTTGACGCCGTATCCGCGGCCCCGGCCAAAGATAAGGATGAGGAGGGCCTACTGTATTCGAAAACCCACGGCCTGAGGGGACGGCCCGACTTGATTCTCATCCAGAATGGAAAAAGAGTTCCGGTGGAGCTGAAGACTGGCCGGACGCCTAGAGGACCGCTCTTCTCCCATATTCTGCAGCTCGGCGCCTACATGCTTCTCGTCGAAGAGACCTACGGCGAGCCCCCGCCGGCGGGTATCATTCGTTATCCCGAGAGGGACGAGAGAATCGAGTACAGCAACGAGCTCAGGATGCTCGTGATTTTCAAGCTTGGCGAGATGAGGGAGAAGCTGAGGACTGGTGAGGTCCACAGGAGCCACAAGAGACCCGGCAAGTGCCGGAGCTGCTCCAGGCGCAGCTGCTGCCCTGAGAGGCTCGTATAAACGTAAATCCACGGAAGCGGACCAGTGGGGGCTGGAGTGGCTCAGTGCTTTGATTCCTGTATTAGTTTTTCATAGGCCGCGGCGTCGAGGAGGCTCTCGAGCTCTTTCATATCCTTGGGCCTGACGACCACGAGCCAGCCGCTTCCATAGGGGGATTTGTTGATGAGTTCAGGAGTTTTGGTCAGCGCCTGGTTGACCTCGACCACCTGTCCGCTGACTGGGGCGTAAAGGTCCGAGGCCGACTTGACCGATTCGACAACTCCCATTTCTTTTCCTTTTACCAATTCCTGCCCAACCTTGGGCAGCTCGACAAAAACAATGTCGCTGAGCTCGCTTTGGGCGAAGTCGGTTATCCCCACCCTAATGAGCTCGCCTTCCAGACGGGCCCATTCGTGGGTAGCGGCGTACCTCAAGTCTCTCGGAACCTCGGACATTTTTCCACATCCGGCTGGGGGCTCTTGCAGCAGCCCGGGCAGGGGCAAAAGGATGGCGGAAGATAAAAGTTTCCTAGGTCTTAGGGATTAAGTCTTTAACCCGGCACGACCTATCTCGAGCGGTACTGATGCCGGAGCTGGATGTCGAAGTAGCCGGGGTGGAGCTTGAGAGCCCATTTGTTCTCGCGTCGGGCGTCTGGGGCGAGAGCGGAGCCTCGCTCGCCCGCGCCCTGAGGGCGGGGGCCGCCGCGGTCGTGACCAAGTCCGTTTGCCTCGAGCCCCGCCCGGGTTATCCAAACCCGACGGTGGTGGAGCTTCCCATTGGCCTCGTGAACGCCATGGGCCTCCCCAACCCGGGCGTTGAGGCGTACGGTGAGGAAATCGCCGAGGCCCTAAAGCCCGGAAAGCCGGTCATCGGCTCGATTTTCGGAAGGAGCCCCTCCGAGTTCTGCGCTGTCGCAAAAAAAATGGAGGGCTTCGGCGTCCATGCTCTCGAGCTGAACTTGAGCTGCCCTCATGTTCGAGGCGCCGGGGCCGAGCTCGGCCGAAGCCCCCTCCTGACCGAGAAGATAACTCGCGCCGTCAAAGGAGCCGTCGAGGTGCCGGTTTTCGTCAAATTGACTCCGAACACCGCCTCCATCGCCTCCCTCGCGAAGGCGGCGGAGCGGGGCGGGGCCGACGGCGTGACTGCAATAAACACCATCCGCGCCATGGTGATAAATCTGGAGCTGTCCCGGCCCGTATTGAGCAACGAATTCGGAGGCCTCAGCGGTCCTGCGATTAAGCCCGTTGGAATCCGCGCGGTCTACGAAATCTTCGAGGCTGTGAGGATACCTATATTCGGCGTTGGCGGGGTCTCTTCGGGCGAGGACGCTGCGGAGTACATCATGGCCGGTGCCCGCGCCGTCCAGGTGGGCACCGCGGTCTACAAGGAGAGGGAGCAGACGTTTAGACAGCTGCGGCGCCACCTATCGCGCCTTATGACCCGCCTCGGGTATGAATCAATAGAGGAGATGGTGGGCCGAGCCCACGGGGGCCGATGACATGTGGAGGACCGCCACTGGCTCGATTCAGGCCTCTCGCAGTGATGGCGGAAACGACAACGGGCGTGGAGTGGCCCGTGGAAAAGGACCGCTGCACGCCGGTAATAGAACAACTCTTAGGGTCGTGAGAATCACCGGAAAGCGCAGGGAGACTCCTCTTGTGACCGTTCTGCGCTACTTTGACTCCTCTCCCGCGTCCCCAGGTCAGTTCGTCATGGTCTGGGTGCCGGGTGTGGATGAGATTCCGATGAGCCTGTGCCACATTGGACCCCTAAAGGGGATTGCCGTCCACGTCAAGGGCGAGGCAACGGAGGCGCTCGCGGGACTCGAGCCTGGCGACAGGGTCGGGATAAGGGGACCCTTGGGCCGCGGGTTCGAGCCACTTCCCGGCAGGGCGCTCGTTATTGCCGGTGGCACGGGCATCGCAGCCCTCTCACCCCTTATAGAGCTTCTTCCGAAAAAGAGGCGACACACTGTTGTCATTGGCGCAAGGACCGCGAGCGAGCTCCTTTTCGTGAAGAGGGTATTGAGCGCGGGTGCAGAGGTCGTGCTCACGACCGAAGACGGCAGTGTGGGAATGAGGGGCATGGCCACGGACGCGGCCGAGGAGCTCCTCCAGAGAGGAGGCTACGCCCGGATATACACCTGCGGGCCCGAGCTGATGATGCGAAGGGTTGCCGAGCTCGGGGCCCAAATGGGAATTCCGGTCCAGCTCTCGCTAGAGCGGTACATGAAATGCGGCATTGGCCTCTGCGACGCGTGCGCTATCAGTGGCCTCCATGTTTGCACGGACGGACCTGTTGTCAGCGGGTGGACCGCTCTCACTCTATCCGAGTTCGGAAAGAGCAGGCGGGACGCTAGCGGCCGAAGGGAGAAGCTGTAGGGCCGGGTTGGGAGATTGGGGAGCGTGGGCGTTCCAATGGGAGGGGGAGGGGATAGTCGTAAAGGCATTGCCGGATGGTCTGGAGGTGTGTTGCCTGAGACTGCTTTTTGAGCTCTCCGGAGAGCATCCGGAGCTGCCGGCTGCGGAGGCGGAGGCGCTCGCGCTGACAGCGAACCCGAGTTGGGTCACTCTTGTGCGAGAGCCCGGCGTCCTCGTGCTCGGTTTCCCTGAGGGGACTAGCTACCCCTGCAGCCGTCTTGCCTACAGCCACGCGGTCCATAAACACCTCTTCAGCTGCGCCATCTCCGAGCTCAAGGAGTGCCTCGCTCGGGCTCTCGAGACGGGTCTCCCAGAGCTTCACGGGGGCGAGACCGTCGCGGTGAGGGTGAGACGGGCAAAAGGCACAAAGCTGGTGGTCCGGGCGCCGGAGATGGAGAGAGACCTAGGGGAGTTATTGCGGAGTCGCTATAGAATTCGCCTCGTGGCTCCTGACCTTTCGCTCCGGGTGCTCCTCTCCACCAGCGCCCACGTCGGGACAACGGTCTGGGAACAGGCGAAGGAGCCCCTGAGAAAAAGAAGGGCCCAGCACCGCTCCTTCTTCTCGCCCATATCCCTTCCCCCAAAGCTCGCGAGGGCAATGGTCAACCTCGCTGCGGTGGCTCCGGGCTCCACAGTCCTCGACCCCTTCTGCGGGACAGGCGGAATTCTGCTCGAAGCGGGCGAGATGGGGATGCGGCTCATTGGGGGAGACCTTGACCCGAGAATGGTCGAGGGGTGCAGGAGGAATCTGGCGCAATTCGGTCTCGGCGCGCTCCGGCTTCAAAATGCAGACGTCGGAGAGCTGGGGGACCTCCTTAGGGGAGAGAGGGTGGACGCTGTGGTAACGGATCCTCCCTATGGAAGGGCTTCCAGCACTCGCGGGGAGGGCCTCCGGGAGGTCTATTCAAGGCTCTTCAAGGTCTCTGAAGAGCTCCTCGCCCCTGGAGGGAGGCTTGTGCTTTCCCTCCCGGACCCATCCCTGGCTCAAACGAGGAGGGGGCTTCGCCTCCTTCATCAATTCCGGTACCCCGTGCATAAGAGTCTTACCAGACATCTGCTGGTATTCGAGAGATGCTGTAGAACAAACAGGCCCGACACGGAGAACGCCCATGACTGATGCTGCACACCCCCGCGCCCATGCGGCCATTGGCCTGATATGAACTGGTGGATAGAAAGCGCGGGCCATTTTAGTGAGGCTGGGGAAGAATTTCGGGGTTAGAGCCCGCCAAAGAGGGTGGAATGGTCATTCCGAAGAGCGCAACGCGCCATCCCCCAGCCCGCCTATTCCTTCGATGTAGGCGCGGGCCTTGTGACCCGCATACTCTGCGATAATCGGTATTCTGCCCTCAGCGGGCCGGAGTCCGACGATACGAACCTGGGAGCTTCTTCTGGGGGTAATGTGCACGAGGTCTCCTCTCTCTGAGCTCCAGCTCGCGTCCACCCACTCCTCGTTGCCGAATATGTCCCTAGCCCTCACACCGAAATAGATGCAGGCATTGACACCTTGAATGAAGCCCTCCTGCTTCTCGGAGAAGTTGAGCATGCCAATACTGTCTCTCTCGAGAACCCTAACTTTAAGCTCCTTGATCGGGCCGAGCATAGGGGCACCCGATTTCTTATCGCTGCGGGAGTTTATAAATCTATTGCAAAATAAATCTAAATGAAGCGTGTGGGGGGCGAAGCTCCCACCCGCCCCTACGGGCCCCGGCTGAAGCTCCTGGGGGCTACGGTCCACCCTTGCCGTGAGCCTTACCGTCCTCCAAGGACCCTTCTCTATTGCGGTCCATACCTCCCCCACCCCCCCCTTCGTCAACCGGTTCTGTCCGGGTCCCTGGGGGCTCCTCGACGAGCTCGGTCTCTGCCTCTGGAAGGCCGGCAAGAGCATCCGGCGTCAGCTCCCTGAATCCCGGCGCCTCATCGTCGTCGAGGAACCTGTCCCTCGGAGAGCTCCGGCGGCCGAGCGACTCATCCAGGAATTCCTCCAGCCCCAGGTCTATCCTGATGGGCTTCATTGCCTCGGCCCTGCGCCGCGCCTCTCTCCTCTCAATTAGCGCCCTACGGGCGAAATAGGCGCTCGCGGCCGAGAAGGTGGTCAGTGCCAGTAGCAGGAGCAGGGGCACGGCGAGACGGGATAGGTCCGCCGGTTCCTGCGCAATGGTCCTTGGCCTCTCCAGAACGGTGAGCTCCACCTCCGCCGTGGCCTCGGCTCTGCCGTCGGAAACTATCAGAATGACCCTGAACTCCCCGGCCCTGGTGTAGGCGTGCTGGACCGCGCGGCCCTCGAGGACCACGCCGTCGCCCAGCTCCCAGCGGAACGTGAGGTTGTCTCCCGGGTCTGGGTCGTAGCTCCTCGAGGCGTCGAAGAGAATTTGCCTGCCCGTCTCCAGCCTCTCGCGGCCCGTGGGCTCCGTGATTATCGCTACTGGGGGCCGGTTCACGTCGACCACCAATACGTTCCATTCGTGGCGCAGCGAGACGACGCCAGCGCTTAGGACGACGGTCACGGTGTGCGCGCCCGCGGATGTGTAGGAGGGCCTATAGAAGAACCTGTTCGTGGTCGCGGCCCTGACCTCGCCGTCCACGAACCATGTGTAGGTCACAGGGAGCGTGGCGTTTACGACCGAGAACTCGACGCTCTCGTTCTCCAATATCGTCACATTTCCGGGCGGCGAGAAATCGGCGCCAAGCTCGGGCATCGGGCCCTGATTGACCACGGTCACGTTAACACTGTGGAAAGCGAGCACACCACCCGTTATCAGGTCCTGCACGAGTCTGGCCTGAATAGTCTGGCTCCCATCAGCAAGGGAGGTTGTGTCGAGCGCGATGCTCCAGTTGCGGAGCCAGCCCTCGCCCGAGACTGTAGCGTACCTCCACAGAGCTTGTCCCGCTCTGACCTGAACGCGGGCCAGAGAACCCCAGCCGTCCCTATTCCAAGCTGTCCCGCAGACATCCACAGTGCCGCTCAGAACGCTGCCATCGGAAGGGGACTCTATCCTTATTCCGACCCTCTCCGCATCCGGCAGGTGGTATCGAATTCCGTTGGAGTAGGCCCACGCTGACCACAGACCGGCCCTGTTCCGGGCCCTTGCGTTGATGTAATAGATTGGGCCGTCCTCCAATGAGAGTCCATCAACAATCACTTCGGGAATACTGGAGCAGATGGTCGGCACAACATCCGTGGCCCCGGGCGATGTGCCGATGGAGACCTCGAATAGCTCGACGCCGGACTCTGGGTCGGAGAAATTGAGCTCGGCCCTGAGCTGGCTGGGGTCGTGGGTGATTTCCCCCTCGTCCCTCACCCACCCTTCGGGCGGAGTCGTGTCGAGCGTGAAGCGGCGGGATGGAGAATATGGGGACCAGTACGCACCGTCGAAGGATCTGGCCCTCCAGAGATATGTCGTTCCCTGGGCGAGGTGTCGGGGTATGACTAGGGTTGCATTCTCGCCCGAGGGATAGGGATGTTCCCCACCAGACCAGCCAGCTCCGGAAGTAGTCTGGTCGAAGCGCTGCCACACGCCGGAGCCCTCGGGCGTCAGCTCAACAGAGTACCAGAGGGGGTCTCCATCTGGGTCTGTGGAGCGGAGGGTGAGGTTCGGGGAGAGGGAAGGGAGGAAGGCACCATCGCCCGGAGAAATGAGGAGCGGCACTTCGGGAGGTGCTCCAATGAAGTACTCCACCGTCAGGTTGCGCAGCACCAAATATCCCTCGCTCGCTGAAGAGAGCCGGAGGGGCACGGTGACCATTCCCTCCCCGTCCGCCGGGGCGGCGGCAATGTAGTCTGCGAGAGCCCGCAAGAAATCGACAATGACCGCACCCCTGAGCTCGCCCCCGGCGCTCCAGAAGGGGGCTCCGCCCCCGAGGGCCAGAGAGACGCCCGACGGGTGCGACCCGGCTGTCAGCGTCAGCGTAACGCAATAGAGCTCGGGTGTCCTAAGGCCTAGGGACGTCATGTCCATACGGAACTGGGCCCTCGTACCCCTCTGCTGGAGCTCGACGCTTGAATTCCAGAGCATCGTCTCCCACGGAGCGCCCGGGTCCGCGCGGAGGCTGAAGACGAAGCCCGTATTGGTGGGAGAGACCGGTCCGTCCCAGCAAACGTGGGCGGAGAGCACGGGGCGGTCAGTGGCGTAGACTGGGGAGAGGAGGGTGCCGTTGAAGGCGTACTGGGTTACTCGGAAGTAGTCGAAGTCCGCCGTGTAGTTTGTGCCCGCGTTCCCGTCGGCCACGAAGAGACCCACCATAACCGGGTCGGCGATGGTTACGTACCACTGGAAGTGGGGGGTCCAGCTGTTGCCGTTGTTCGAGTAGGAGCTCGTGAATGTCCTGTTGTCCTTCTCGAGCCTGAGCCATATCGGGCTGGTGGCGGATATTGAGCGGGTCATGTCGTTCCACATGCTCCCCGCCTCCTTCACGGCCACCTGAACGGTTTTTCCGGTGTTGTTCTGGTACTTCAGGAGAACATAGTTCCCCGCGTCGTGCCTCACGACCAGTCCCGCTTTTTCGTAGTTCTTCGTCGGCGTCGAGACGAGCTTTGTCTCCAGCATGAAGCTGCCATTAAGAACCTGATATACGATGTGGCCGTTGTCCTCATCTCCGTGGAACTGGGTGTTCCGGGCCGAGACCATGTGCAGATGGCCCGCTCGGGTGGAATTGACGTCCCACTCCGGCGGCTCGTTAAACCAGCTCCATTTCGGGTCGAGGCTCGACGCAGAGAACTCGTCCCCCAGCCCCTCCCGCCTTAGAAGCCTGAGGCTGCCCTGGGTGGAGTTTATGTCGAGGTTCCGGAGCTCGCACGCCGCGAAGTCGTCGCGGGAATCAAGGACAATGGTCCGGTTTTCCAGACGGGGCCGGCCCTCGACCGTGACGCAGGCCCTCTGGAGGGAGGCGACCTTTGGAATTCTGATGGACGCGGCCTCGATTTCCCCCGCCGCTGGAAAGTAAGTCTCGACGGAGGAGTTGCCGCCGCTGAAGTTATTCAGTACAACCCTCCCGGCCTCTACAGTCATCCGGAATGGGGCGGAGGGTATGAGAAGCGCGCAAAGGAGCAGCGCTGCGGCCTTCGCCAAGGCGTTCGGGCCCGGCTCTGCCCCTCTCATCGCCCGCATCACAGAACTCACGCGGGCGCCAGTATATTAATCTATTGTCAGGGACGCCTCAAGGCACCCTCACCCCGACTGAGTCGGACCAGCCTCCCGAGAAGGGAGAGGTGCCATCTCGATTCCGAGGCGAGGAATCACTCAAGAGCTGCCCTCGCTGCCCTCGCCACCTCGGACCTAAAGCGCGCGTCGGTCGAGACCATCACTGCCCAGTCCGGAACCCTCCTGAGCTGCAATGCGCGGGCGAGGGGGCTGTGCTTCGAGAGTGGCCTCAAGCGCCCGGTCTCCTCGTCCAGAATCATGATGCCGGTTCTGTGCATCCTCGGCTCCGAGAGAAGTAGCTCTTTCGAGGGAAAGTCCACAATCACGTAGCCCTCGGGCGCTCCTGCCTTTCGGGCGAGCTCGTCCTCGAGCCGGCGCCTCTCGGCCGGTTTTTCGAGCTCCGCAAGGCGCTCCGCCCTCCTCTCGTCCAGCCCCTCGAGGGGGACCGTGTGGGCCCTCTTGAAGAGCCTCCGGTACTTCAACCTCAGGGCGATCTCCCTCTGGAAACCGCCGGAGGCCGCGAGGTGCTGGAGCAGCTCCCAGTCCACCATTCTGGGCACATCCAGCTCCTTCAAATCCTCCATCCTCTCGACCGCGCGGGCGAGCATCATCTCTGCTATTCTGACGGTGTGGTGGAAGTAGACGGATGAGTACATCAGGGCGCGGGCGACGAGAACGCTCTCGACAGCCGCCAGCCCGCTCTTCCTAACCGCGACCCCTCCCTGCCACGGTGCAATCGTCCTTAGGAGGCGTGGGAGGTCAATGACGCCATATGCGACGCCCGTGTAGTGCGAGTCCCTCAAGAGATAGTCGAGCTGGTCCGCGTCTATTGCGCCGTGGAGAATTCCGCCGAGCCAGCCGGGAGGGGCCCGCTTGCCCCTCCGCCCTCTGCCGGCGAATTCTTCCAGAAGGGCCTCGGGTCTGGAGCCGAATTCCGCGGACACCAGCTCCGCCACCAATTCCGCATCCACACCCCTCTCCTGCAGAATCTCGGAAACCCTCCTCCTTCCGGGGAGCTCCTCGCCATCCCTCAGCACGTCGGTCCTGCCGGTGATTATTTCGCGCGTCAGCCTGACGTGGTCGATTCCTGCCGCGTCGTGAAGGACGGTCTCGAGGGTGTGCGAGAAAGGATAGTGTCCCAGGTCGTGGAGCAGGCAGGCGGCTGAGAGCTCCTCGAGCCCCTCCTCCACCCCGAGCTCTTGCGCCATCCTCCTGCCGATGTACCAGCAGCCGAGGGAGTGCTCTAGCCGGGTGTGGTTGGCGCCCGGGAACACGAGGCTGGCGAGCCCTAGCTGGCGAATTCCGTGCAACCGCTGGAGCTCGGCCGACTCGAGGAGCTCGAGAAAGACCCCGCCGATGTCGAGGCTCCCGTGGACAGGGTCGTGGACGGTCTTCATCTCCTCGACACGGGGCTCGGGGTGGCCCTTGGCCCTGTGGCGTGCCCTTTCACGGCCGCCACCAGTGGCCGCTGTACTCCATTCAGCATTCCTGCGCACCATCCAAATTCACCAGTCCTCACCCGCCACCGGCGCCGGTACGACGGCCGGAGGCAGGGACGGAGGGCTCAATGCCATCGAATACCGACTCCGCTCCCCTAGCCCTCTCCCTCTCCTCCTCCGCCCTGCGCGCCGCCCTTATCGCCTCCGCCTTGAGCCTCATCGCGTCTGGGTGGCCGGGCGCTATCGCGAGGGCCCTGTCGCAGGCTCGCACCGCGGCGTCGAACTCGCCCATATCAGTCAGTATCTCGGCCTCGTTGAGCAGGGCGGTCAGGTTGGCGGGGTCCATCTCCAGAATCATGTCGAATATCGCCAGCGCCTTCTTCCGACTCCTGTAGTCCCCGATTCTGGCGAGCAGCCTGCCCTTCCTGAACCAGGGCTCGCTGTAGGCCGGCGGGACGCGCACCTGGGCGTAGGGGTTGTCCGGGTTGTAGATGAGGTGGGAGAAGAGGGTGTGCGCGACGTTTATCGCGGCGTCGTATTGCTGGAGGGCCTCATTGAGTTGCCCACGCGCGGCGTAGGCATCGCCCCAGCTCAGGGCCCTCTCTAGCTCCTCGAACTGTTTGTTCCTTTGGGATTTGACCAGAAAGGCGATGCCCATCACCGCGCCCCCGGTGAGGCCGACAGTCTGGTGGAACCATTCCGGAGCAATGAGCACCGGCGCGAAGAGCTGGACCAGCGCGAAAATCGGGGGAAGAACGAGAATTATTGTTCCGTTCCGCCAGATTCCGAAATAGCCCATCCTCTCCCTCGAGCCCTGAATTCCCCACGCCACAACCATCAGTCCGATTAGCATTATCATCGGGTTGATGAGGCCAGCCGGTCCGTAGGTCGTCCAGGAGGGTGAGTAGTAGCCCAGCGGGAATATGTTGAGGACCTCGTGAATCGGCACGAGGAGGAAGATGAAAAGCCCAATGAGCGTCCTGTCGACCCTCTTTCTTTCATAGTCCGACATCTCGCTCGAGCCCGCGCTGTAGTGCGCCTGCGCCCTGCCGAGGACATAAAGAATAATAACAAGGTTGGCGAGAGACATTCCGAGGTTGATGTAGAAATCCGTCCAGAGCTGGGGCACCGCCCAGACCACTACGTCTGCGATCCCGAGGCCGATAAGAATCTCGCTGCCGAGCACCATGAACCTCTCCCTCGCGGCCCTCTTCTCGTCGGGCGGGCGGGGCGCGGGAGGGACCACAGGAATGGTCTTCGCGGGCGGTGGCGCCGGCGCCGGCCGTGCGAGCGTCTGCGGCGGGGGCGCGGGGACAGGCGGCGGAGGAGGCCGGGACGCGGGGCCGGCGGGCGGGATAGGGGCCGGGGGGACGCGCTCCACCGGAGGCGCTGGCGGAGGCGTCGCGGGTGGAGGAGTGAGAGGGGCGGGCGGGGGAGGCGCTGGCTCTCGCGTAGGAGGGGGCGCGAGGGGGAGGGAGGCGAGCAGCTTCTGCGCGGCCGAAGGCGGCGGGGGGGTCCTTGCCTCGCCGGGGAATCTGAGCTCGAAGCCGCAGTGTGCGCATCGGACATCCTTCAATCCCACCGGAGCATCGCACCGCGGGCACCTCGGGACTGGCCCGGCGGGGCGCTCGGGCTCCTCGTCCTCGAACTCCTCGCCGGAATCGCCGGGCCTCCCCGCGCCCGTGGGCTGGAAGGCGCCGCCGAGGCTCATCCCGCAGGCGGGGCATCTGGCTGTTCCAGGAGCAAGAACTGCCCCGCAGCCCGGGCAGCTCAGCGGGGAGGGGACCTCCCTCTCGAGCTCTGGTCCGCGCAATTAAAAAGCACCTTCCTCTCTAAAAAGCGCCCATCGGCTGTCTTGGCTTCCCGCCCCTCGTGACGGGTTTGTAAAACTTCGCAACCTCCCGACCGGGCAGCTCTTCAACTCCTCCCGCCTCCGCGGCGATTTTTCCAATTACGGCAGTAAAAGAGTTTCAGGATATATATAGATATTTAAATTTGGCCGCGCTCACCGGCTCGCCGGCCCGCGCCCGCATCTTTTCCGATGGTTTTTCCTCCCGCATCCCGGCCGCCGGGGAGACACATTTCTGGATTCCCCTATGAAACGCCCTCTGCGCCACCCAGCTCTCCTCAACAGCGCGAACAATATCATGCTTCCTGCGACGGGCGCGAGAATCTCCCCGAACTCGGGTATCATGGTGTAGTCCAAGAGTTTGTTTGCGCCCGGCGCGCGATCGTACCTGCGCCACTTGTTGTTGCTGTAATACCAGGTGTCGGCATAGACGCTGGTCGTGTTGCCCGGCCCGAGAAGGTTTCCGTATATCGAGGACTTGGACACATAGAACATCACCGAGTCGTTCTGCTGGTCGAACCAGTAGCCGTACATCGTCCCGTCAAGGGTCGAGTTGCCGGTGTTGGTCTCGTTCACCGTCCAGGAGTCACCCCTGTCAGGCGTGCCGCTGCCGGTGTAGCTGCTCAACGAGGAGCTGAATGAAGGCGTAGCGGTGCTCGTGCACCTCAGCGAGACCCTATACCACATGTCGTAGTTGTTGTTGCTCGAGTCATTGGTCTTGAAGTAGAAGTTCCACTCGTCGTTGATATAGAGCGTGGCGAGGTCCTCGAGATTTATTTTGAAATAGATGTAATTTGAGTCGTCGTACATCCAGAGAGAGAGGATGTCAATGTCCTTGAAGCTCGCGCCCTTGTTGTCGCTGTCGTTGGTCAGCCAGGTCCAGCTCGATGGCCAGCCCCCCGATGGGCCCCGGCCCGGGTCGCGCAAGCCGCTCTCGAACTCCGCCGGGACGAGCTGGCAGGGCGAGGGGAGGGCGACGACGAGCCAGCCCTCCTCGGCCTCCCACCCTCCCCGGCCGCGGCCCGGAGCGATCGCAGCGAGCTCCGATGCGAGCGGAAAATCACCGGACACCGAGATGGCGGTCGACTCGACTCTCTCCGGCCGCTCGAGAGATAGACCGAGCGTTCTCCCTGACACCGCTGCTGCCGATAGCTCCACCGCGACGAAAAGGAGAAGCGTCCGCCCCTCCGGAATCAGGAGGGGGGCATGCGAGATGAGGTAGCGGCCGTCGGCGAAAGTCGCCTCCCCACCGAGCACAAGCTCGTCGGCTCCGGTGAACTCGCCGTCGTGGTCCGTGTCCGCGAAGAGGTGGGCGCGGGGGGCGTCCAGGCCCGACGCCGTGCCGAGCAGCGACGGCTCCAGCGAGGTCAGAACGACGTCGCCGCCGGAAGCTGTCATCGTGAGGGCCAGAGCCGGCCAGACCGCGCCAGCTGTGACGGCCGGAGGCAGGATGCTCCTGCCGCTGATGTCCAGCGCGCCGCCACGGCCGCGCGAGGGCTCGGTGTAGTCCCTCCGGTCCGTCCAGTCCGTGGTGTAGAGAACCGCGTCCACTTGCGAGGGGGGAATGCCGAGGAGCCCGAACGTGACCTGCGTCTCCAGACGGCAACCGTCCGCTCCGGCGGGGACGGGCCCGATCTGCTCCCAGCCTCCGGAGGCGTTCGCCCTGTGGCACTCCGCGCTTGTCACCCTCCCCTCCCTGCCCCGTACCTGAATGCAGAAATCAGCCCCGATTCCTCCCCAGATTTGAACTCCCGTGCGCGGGTTTCGGTCCGCGTCTATCAGGACCGCGGCGGTGTCCTCCCCAGTGACGACCGGCAGGGGGAGGGGAACCGGTGGTGGTCCGGGTTGCACCGGCGAGGGCTTCCCGGGCCTGCCCCTGGCCAAGGCCGGAATCGCATTACCGCCCAGCATCTCCCCCTCGACGTCCATGTAGAAAGAGAGGGAGCGGCTGTCCGAGGCGAAGGCATAGTGCAGGATGTCGATGTCCGGAGGGAGGGCGTCGTCAGTGTCGTTAAGGATGGTGACGTGGGCCCAGTCGCTGAAGAAGCCATCAATGGTTATTCCCGGGGAATGAGAGATGACGAAGCCCAGCGAGCCACCCCCTCTGATGGTGGCGGCCCCCCTCCCGAGTAATGCTCCGTCCATCGCGGGAATTCTCGCCCCGACTGGCGAGCCGAGCCCGGCATCCGGCCGCAAGAGGCCTGAGACGAGGAGTTCGATTTCTTTTCCCGGCGTGACTACGAGAGGGTCGGGGAGCCACACCTGCCACCCCCCGCTGGTCGGGGCGGCGGTTGCGAGCGGCGGCTCGCCACCGTCCACGACGCCGTTGCGGTTTGTGTCGAGGTGAATGGTCAGGCTCAAGAGAGCCGTCGGTCGGTCCCGGGAGGTGCCGAGTGGTTCGAGCAAGAGCGCACAGAGTGGCACTTCGGCTACGAGCGCGCGGAGGCTGGCCCTCAGAATCGGCAGGGGCTCGCAGGTCGAGTTCACGACCTCCGGCACGAGTCCACTCTGTTCGACTAAAAGCGCTCCTCCCTCGCTCCCGAGCACGAGGTCCGAGACATCCCTATGGCCCTTCCCGTCGTCCAGTTCAGCAACACACAGATAGGTCCTGCCCTCGATGAGGCCTAGGTCCGAGAGGGCCGCCCCGAGCTCGGCGCTGCGGCCCCTCGCGGCGGCGCTAGCGCTCCCGATAAGGTTCCAGCCATTCCAGTCGAGCCTGGGGCGGCTGGCGTTGAAGGCCCGCAGCTCGGTTCCGCGGACGGTGTTGTTGTACCCCCAGGCCTCGATGAGTCTGTCGGCGCCGATGCCCGCTATCAAGTAGCCGGTGCGCGATGAAGAATCGGCGTCTATGAAGACTCGCAGAACGTCCACACCGTCCGGAGGCCCATCGAGAATTCTGCCCACGACATCCACTCGGAAAAAGGCTCTGCCCAGCTCCACAACAGTACTCACGTTCAGGATGTTGAGCCGCGGCTCGGCGACCATGTCCTCGAAGCTGTCGGGAAGGGACGGGATGCCGAGCCAGTCGGAGAAATCGCCATTGATTTCTATTCCCACTGGCCTCATCAGAATCATGGCGGCGAAGGGGAGGGCGAGGATGAGCGCAGCCGCGGCGAGCACAGTCGCGGCCAGCCTCATGTTTCTCCGGGCCCTCCTACTCCGGAGACGAGCTGCGTAGGGACCCGGGGCCTCTGGTGGAACTCCGTTGATGAGGCCCTGGCGGCCCGAAGGCCCTCTCCCGTTGATTATGCCCTTCCCGTTGATGAGGCCGCGGCCGTTTATCGCGCCTCTTCCATTGATGACGCCACGGCCATTAATGATGCCGCGCCCATTCGTCAGCCCGCGGCCGTTTATGCCGCTCCTTCCGTTGCTCAGGCTGCGCCCCGCTCCGATTCCGACTCCCGGAACACGGCCGTTGGTCAGCCCAAGGCCATTTGTCAGGCCCTTCTCCCTCATCGATGGACGTCTGGCCGGAGGCCGCGCGACATCACGAGAGACCAGCGGCCTCTCAACTAGCTCGAATTCGATGGGGCCGGGTTCCTCCACCTCCCTACCCACCTCGGCCACCGGGGCCCCGGCTCCTTCTGGCTCTCCCTTGGCGGGCACTGCCGCAAGCGACTCCGTCTGAAGCCCGGGGACAGCGGGCTCCTCCGTCTCCAGACCTTCGCGGAGCTCCGGCACGGCCTCGGGCAAGGCTTCCGCCTCCACTGCCACCAGCTCTTCCGGTGGGAGCGCCTCCGGGGGCTGGACCTCG
This sequence comes from Thermoplasmata archaeon, assembly GCA_038851035.1. Classification (NCBI taxonomy): domain Archaea; kingdom Methanobacteriati; phylum Thermoplasmatota; class Thermoplasmata; species Thermoplasmata archaeon. The sequence continues at coordinate 32,793 of JAWCLH010000019.1, read as the reverse complement.
ACCGGCGGGGGCGGGGAGACCGCGGGAGCGCCGGCTTCGAGGCCGAGCCTGACCAGCTCCTCTGGCGTCAGGGGCGCGGCCTCGGGTAAGGGAGCCTCTCTCCTCCACTTCTCTGCCTCCGCGATGATCAGCATCTCGCGCAGCTCGGCGATTCTCTCGAGCTTTTCCAGAGATGGTCTGAGGGCGAGGGCGGCGTCCGCCGCCTCCAGTGCCTCCCTCCAGCGGCCCATTTCGAAGAGAATCTCCGAGCGCAGGCCCAGAGCCCTCTCATATCTAGGGTTGAGCGAAAGCGCCCTCTCGCAGGCCTCGAGGGCCTTATCGCGCTCCCCGAGCATTTTATGGGCGTTCGCCTTCTCGAGCCAGACCCTTGGGGAGCCGGCATCGAGAGAGGCGGCCTTATCGAGACGCTCCAGCGCCTCCCGAAATCTTCCGGTGCGGAGGAAGGCAGTGCCGAGCGTCAGCAGCGCCTGGGAGGTCTCACCAAGAGCGAGAGCTTTCTCCGCCGCCTGAACCGTGAGCTCGGGCCTGCCGGCGAGGTAGTGCGCCTCCGCCGCCTCCTGCAGAAGGGCGGAGTTGGCCGGGTTGAGTTCCGTGGCTTTAGTAAAAGCTGCGGAGGCCTCCTGATATCTCTTCATCCCGAGGTAGCATTGCCCGAGCGCCCTCCAGACCTCCCATCTCCCGGCGCTGTTCTCTGAGGCCTTTGAGTAGCATAGTAGCGCCTCCCTCTCATCGCCCTTATCCATGAGAAGGGCACCGAGCTCGAGCCAGGACCGCCAGTGGCGGGGGTTGTGCTCCGTGACCTTTCTGAGAAACTCGATGGCCTCTTGGAAACGTCCCCTCTCGAGCGAGAGTGCGGCCCTTTCATACCAGGCCTCCCAGTAGTCGGGCCGTATCTCGACAGCCTTGGCGAGGGCAGTCTCGGCCTCGTCGTATCTCTTCATGCGGAGGAGGGCGCTGCCTATCGCGTGCCAGGTGTGCTCATTATCGAGCTGAATTCTCAGCGCCGACTCGAAGCAAATAATTGCCTCCTCGTTCCGGCCCATCGCCAGTAGGGCGTGCCCCGCCGCCGCCCAGGCCCTCTCGAAGTTGGGCTTCAGGGATATCGCCCGGTCGTAGGAGTCCATCGCCTCGGTGTGCCGTCCGAGCTCGCGAAGGACGTTGCCCCTGTGATACCAAAGGTTCTCATCGTCCGGGTTGAGCTCCACGGCCTTCTCAAAGCACTCCAGAGCCTCGGCGTGCCTGCCCTCTCGATGCAGTACCAGACCCTTGTTGTTCAGGGCTTCGAAAGAGGGGCGGATGGAGAGGGAGCGGTCGTAGGCCTCAAGGGCTTTTTGCAGATGACCGGAGTTGTAATAGATGTCACCTTGCACTATCCAGGCCTTCCAGTCCCTCTCGTCTTTCTTTATCTCAAGCTCCTCTCCCACCGGCTCCGGTAGGGGCTCAGGGGGAGGGGGCACGGGGGCGGGGCCTGGAGGGCGTGTGATGCCCGAAACGCCCTCTCTGGAGCCTCCGCACAGACTGCAGGGGGCAATTTCGTCCTTGAGTGGGTTACCGCAGAAGGGGCACTTGCCAATGTCAACTCTGGAGACACGGCTCCAACGAGCCTTGAAATCGCGGACCAACCCCTTCTTTTTCTCCGGGTCCCCTGCCATGATGTTTCTAAAATTTTATAAAATATTCGATATATAATATTTAAATTGTAAAATCGAATATTAATCTAACAATTTTTAACATAAATATAATAAATTTAGAAGTAAAGCGCCCTCTCCTGCGCCATATCTATATACCTTAACAACATACGGTTTTGCGGAGGCAGGGGTGATAGCGTGGACCAGAGATGGGGCAGGTACTCCCGGCCCGAAGATAGCGCTCAGGAATCCGGTGGAATGGAGGACCTCAGGGCGATAATGTCCAGCGTCAGGGGCGACCCGGGCTATCCCAAACCGGAGGCCCAGCAAGCTCCGCCCACGAGAAGAATTCGGAGAGATGAGTACACACCTCCTGCTACGGGCGCCCAGCCCTATCGAGCCGTCCAGCCCACGGCCACCCAGAGCTGGAGGGCACCGGCGACGCCCGACCCCCACGAGCTCAGGAGAATCGCCACCGAGCTCCAGGCCCAGAAAGAGGCACTGGATAGAAAGGCGGCGGAGCTCAGGGAGAAGGAAGCGGCGCTGAAGAAGGGCGCAGACCTCCTCTCCCAGCGAATTGGCTCACTGAAGCAAAGAGAAGAGGCTCTTAAGGCGCGGGAGGGGGAGCTTAAGAGAGTCGCAGGGGAACTAGAGAAAAAGGCCCGGCTTCTAGCGGAGAGGGAGGCTGCGGCGGCGGGCTTTGAGGCGAAAGAGGGTGAGCTAGCCAGGAGGGAGGCCAGGGTCGCCGCCGCGGAGAGCGAGCTCCGACTTAGGGAGCAGAATGTTCTGGCGATGGAAATGGACATCAAGGAGTGCCCCTACTGCAATGTCAGGTACGACCTTGAGGGCGTCCGGGAGCTGCTCGACGAGATGAGGGACTATGGCCTCGATGTCTCGGCCCTAGAGAAGAGGTACAGCGAGGCCCTCCAGCATCTTAAGAGAGCTGCCCCGGAGATGGCGCTCGATTCCACGCAGAGGCTCATCAAGGACCTCAAGGAGCTGAGGGATGAGGTGGTGGCGAAAGGGGTAAGGTATTTAGTCTCCAGCACTTCGGGAACGATAAGCCGCGCAAAAGCCGCTGGAGTGGACGTCGGTGAGGCAGAGGCTCTGCTCGCGCGGGCGAAGCGCGCACTCGAGGAAAAAGACTACCGCACGGCCGACTATCTCGCAAAAGAAGCGGAGTATCTGGCGAGGACCATTTCCAAGCAGATCAGCAGCGCGCCATCGCCCGAGCAACTCGCCCCCTTGCCGGCGACCGCCCCGCCCCAGCCCTCGCCGTCCCCTCCCGCGCAGGGTCCGGCATGGGAGCCGACGCCTGCCCAAGAGCAGCCGAAGTACGAGCCCGTGGCTCCCTCGGAGGGGCCGCTCTATCTGCCGGTCCAGCAGGAGCAGCCCCAGTACGACCAGTCCCAGTACACGGCCCCCGGCCCAGAGCAACCCCAGCCCGAGCAGTACCAGACGCCGGCCCCCGAGCAAACGCAGTACCAACCCTATCAGGCCCCGGCCCCCGAGCAGCCAGAGTATCCGGCGCCGGCCCCTCCTCCGGCGAGGGAGGCCCCGGCAGGCCCGAGGAAGTACAGCTGTGGCAGCTGTGGTGCGATGTTCCAAGTTAAGGTCGCCCAGAGACCTGTGAAGGCTGCTTGCCCGAAGTGCGGGAGCGTGCAGATTCTGAGAGATTGATGGCCCGCGGGGAGAAAAACCGACCCCCTGACGGGAACGTGTGGGCGCACCGGGAAGAATTCCACCGAACTTTTAAGTTTTGGAGAGAAAACCCCTACACAGCTTTCTCGAAATAATAGGGGTTCCGGAGAATGTCAAGGGCCTCGCTCCGTGAGCCGATCCTGACCCTGAATTCGAACTCGCCGGGCTCGCGAACGGAGAGTTCCGGGGCGAGGCCCTCTTCCTCCAGACGTACCAGAAGCAGATGCCTGTAGCGCCTAGCTCGCCTCTCGAACGCCTCGCGCCTCTGCTTCAGGTGCGCGGATGGATAGTAGCGCCTATATCTCCCGTCCCTGAGGACCTCGAGGGCCCCTCCGCTGACCAGCCGGCGCAGGGTATAGGCGCTGCACCGTGCCTCTGCGGTGAGCTCTTCCTGCGTCATTCCGGGTCTCTCCAGAGCCGCCCGCACTGCGCGCTTCCTCCCTTCCGCGTTCACGATGGCCAGAAGGCGGACGTCCTCCTCCTCAAGCACGCCCGCTGGATAGTAAGCGACCCGACCGGCCAGGCGATTCCGGGCGATGAGACCCCTCGCAATCATCCTCCTAAGGTGCCAGAGCACGGTGGGCGCCCCCATACCCAGCGCACGAGAGAGGTCCCTGACGGTTAAGCAGGGGGAGTTGCAGAGAATATGAAAAAGCCGCAGGCGAGTGGGGTTCATCAGGAGGGAATCGTTCGCGGGCGGGGGCCGGACACCACCCGGAGAAGCACCTAGCGCGCGTCTGAGCGCTGGACCCACCCCGCCTCCGTTTCCCAGCATCGCCTCCTCTAATCACCGGTGCTTTAAAAAATCTATCGGAGGAGCAGGGGAGGGCAGGACGATTCGGAGGAGCTCAGCCCGGTGCTGACTTTCTAAGCTGGTCCAGCTTCACATTCACCGTTAGGGGCACGATCGCGTTCACGAGCTCTATCGCTACCTCCTCCGGGCCTATCCTCTTGATTCGTCCTTGCTCGCCCTTTAGATCCCCCTTGATTACATCGACCAGATCCCCCTCCTTCAGCTCCTCAGCCGGGTGCTCAGGCATCAGGAACTTTCTTATCTCTTCTGGGGAGGCCTGGCCGATCACCCCGCGCGCATGCCGAATTCCGCTCGTTAGGGATATCAGCTCGTTCTCGTCCATCGCCTCCACGAATATGTAGCCCCGGAGCTTCGGAGTGCTGATTACCTTGCCTACCTTCACCGCGCGGTTGCTCCGGGACCGCGCCTGAATCGACTCCGCCACCTCCTCCTCCTTGCCGAAAGATGTCTTCAGGGTGAAGACCTTCATCGAGGGCGGGGAGCCCGTTTTTTGGAAGGTCTTCGCAGCCTCGATGGCCTTCTGCCAGCTCCCGAAGTGTGTCTGGGCGGCTGTGTAGAGTGACTTGTTGAGCCTGGTGATTCCCCTGAAACCCTCGCCCTTCGTGCTCAGGATTTTGAGTATCTCCGTCAGAATCTGCTCCTTGCTCCACTTCGGCGGCGGGGTGAGCCGGGCGCTGCTGTAGTCAAGGCCGGCGGCCCTGACGGCGTTCTCCCAGCACCCGAACCTGTGCCGGGCTGCCATCAGAAGCCTATTGTCCTCCCGCCGGACGCGCTCGAGGTTTATGCTGCCTGTGGTGCTGAGCTCCCTGATTTTCTGGATAACGAGCTCGTCCGTCCACCTCATTTGCTTCTGGCCTTTCTTCGTCATGTTCCGCTCGGCGGCACTATTGCGTCGCCATATTTATTGTTTGTGGTTCTCGCCCGCGGCTCCTCTACTCCTGACCAAGCTCCTGCAGGAGCAGCGAGACCACCCTTGAGAGCTCCACGCCCTCGGCGCTCTCCTGCGCGGCGCACTCTATCATCCTGTCCAGCGCCCTCCAGGTCCTCTCAGGAACCATCTCGAACTTCTCCCTCGGTAGCGCTGCGATTTTCTTTCTGAAGTATTCCCGCGCGGACTCAGCGGTCACCCTCTCGGAGGGCCGAGCCGGCGGCGGGCCATCGGGCTCGACCACGAGTCCCGCGCCTTTAATGATCCGGTAGGGGTGGGAGCGGTGACTGTGCCGGCTGCTCCTGCACTTGACAATCTTGAGCATCCGGCTCGCCTCTCCCTCCCTCGCCACATACCTGAGATGAATCACGGCGTCGGATATGTAGAGGGGAATGATGGTCTCCGGTGTGGACAGGTCCCCGGCGGTGCCATGCTCTTCGAGGGTGCAGAGCACGGTCCCCATCTTCTTCACCTCGCGCATCATGAAAGATACGAGGTCCCTTTGCTCGTACCTGGTCTGCGAGGACCATAGCACCGGCGTCAGGGGGTCCACGACAATTCTGGCACCGGAGCCTCTCCACTCCCGGACGAAGTCCGCCAGCTCCCTCTTTATGAATTCGGTGAACTGTTTCCCAGTGGCGTCTATGAAGACCATCCTCTCCTCCTTCATGTAGTCCCTCAGGTCCCCCCACCCCATCTCTTCCGCTTCGTTGAGCAGCTGCTCAGGGGGCTCGTCGAGAGTGATGTAGATTCCCTCCTGCCCGGTCTGGAGGCCCCAGTGGAGGAACTGGGTGGCGAAAATCGTCTTCCCGGCCCCCGAGGAACCGACGACGACCGTGACGGAGTTCTCGTTGATTCCTCCGTCCAGGAGGGGGTTCAGGCCAAGTATCCCGCTCTTTATTTTGCGCGCCACGCTTATGTTGATTCTCTTGTCCGTATATATCTATCTATCTCTCTCTGCCCCTCACAGTCCATCCAATAACCGGCAGACTCCCCCGGCACCCCGCTCTCGGACGGCCCCATCCCGGTCGCATCCGGAAGAGCGGGTGCGCCCTCGCCGGCCGAGCGGGGGAGCTCCGGGGTGCTCAGTGCGCCTTCACGGTCGAGGTCTCGAGAATTCTGCTCAGGCCTTCGTAGTCGGTGTCAAGCATCACGTAGTCCTTGATGCTCTTCACATGGACCATCGATAGGCTGAGGGTACCTTTGCCCAGTATCGGCTTCTTCGCTTTCAAAGCATCCAGAACGTCACGCGGAACGGTTATGTGGAGGGATGGCATCTTCCATGTGTAGGGCTCGAAAGCAATGTCGTCGACCTTTCCGAGAATCTTGCCCTCTGTGCTCACAACCTTCATACCCATGAAGCTCGAGACCCTCCTCACGCCCTCCTGGGTCTTCATGTGGGCTCCGAGCTCCGATACAGGCTGGTTGAGGAGAACCTTGTCCCCGATGGACTTGATTATGTCTAGGCCCACATCGAGCTTCAGCGCGGAGAGCAGCGGGGTCTGCTTCCCCATCGAGCGCGCCACCTCTTTGTCCAGCTTGATGGTGAAGCCCTTGATGGACCATTTATCATCAATTGTGATGTCATCGACGTGCCCGATCGCCCTCCCATCCGAGCTCAGCACCTCCATTTTCTTTATTTCGGATAAGCAGACCATAGGGACGCACCCCTACAGTTAACTGAAGAATGAATTTATTTAACTAACTGGGAAATTTTATATAAAAGAAACGACAGGACACGCCCAGCCGATGGAGCGCGTAATCCGCTCCGCGGCTGCGCGTCTGGGGAGCGGCTCGCTTGCCTCCTAGGCCGGGGGCTGGCATCAAGTATTATAGCCCGGCCACCGATACAGCCCCAATGGCAGGGCCACCTCTGGGCGCGATGGTCAGGGGATTGCTAGTCGCTCTAGGAGTTCTGGCCCTCTCGCTTCTCCTCCTTCTCGCGGCGCCCATCGGTACTGTTCTCCTCTTCACGCTTGCGCCATTCGCGGCCGGCTACATGGGAGCCCTAAAAGGTGGTACCCTCACGCCCCGGGCCGGCCTTCTTGTGGGGCTATTTGCGGGGCTCTTCTGGAGCGGGGTCGAGCTCTCGCTCCTTATTATTATCCTGGGAGCGTACCTCGGCGGCGTTGCCACCCTCGAGCCCGTCGGGCTTGGAATTCTCGCCCTCATCACCACATCGAACGTTGTCTTCTGCATCCTGGGGGCGCGGAGGGGCTCTATTGACGCCGCCCAGTCCCGCCGCCCTCCTCCCCAGCCTCTCCCCCAGAAAGCTCTCGAGAACGAAGAAGATGTAGCCGAGCGCAATGCCCGTGACCCCGCCCGCCAGAGCGCCCGTGACGATGCGCACGGGGTTTGTACTCTCCCAGAGGCCGAGGAGCTGCCCTCCGCCGTCGAGACCGAGCGGCCCGAGGCCGAGGAGAATCTGCCAGAGCCTGAGCTCCACGACGAAATATAGCGAGAGAGCGGTGCCCAGCGCGAGCCCCAGGAAGATTCCGGTGCAGCGGGCGCAGTAGGGCATTTGGTTGCCGTTGATGAAAATGGACCGGTCGGCCCTTTGGTGGCAGTTCACGTCCCCGCTCTCGTAAATCGCCTTAGCGAGAGGGTTCATGTGAGCCGTGAGCTCGCCGTTATCGATGACACCGACCGAGCCCGAGAGACCCGTCACCGAGCCCGGGGGCAGCGAGAGGGGTGCTAGGACGTTCAGCAGTGCCCAGATGAGGGTGATTGCGGCGGGAATAAGAACCAGTGGGTGGAAGCCTTTCTGGACCGTGCCACTGCTCAGCCGCGAGAGCCATCTCCAGAATTCCCGGCTCATCATTCCCTCACCCCGCCTCCAAATCCCTCCGGAGCCGCTGGCCCCACAACTCCCGCCGGGCTGTCCTCAAAATCACTCCGCAATTGGCTCACTTCCCTGCTCTGAATGGATGGCCGCACTCCGGACACTTCGGCTCTTGGACGCATGCGAAATGCATTCTCCGGCCGCAAACGCACTTGATGTACCTCTGGCCAGGATGGATTTCCTTAATGCAGACGCAGCAGAGCGCTCTTTCCTGACTGATTCGCCTCCTCCCAATTGCATATCGCGCAACGCGCCCCCGGATTTCTTCCGCGCAAGTCTCTCTCTCCCCCCCTTCGCCTCCCTCCATCGGCGAGGGCGCGGGAGCGGGCATTTTTGTCTGCCCGGGAGGGGGGGTAGCTCCCGTGGCGCTGGCCTTCTCTCCGCTCCCCGCCCTCCACCTCTGGTTGGTGAGCATTACGGGCCCGGGCGCGCCCGCGGGGCGTCTTGCTCGCCTGAGCCAGCGACAGCCCGTGATATGAAGAGCGAGCGCAACCGTTCCGAAGGCCGCGAGGGCGCTCCCTACACCAAACCCCAGGGAGGGAATCGATGCTGCGCCGAGCGCAAGCGCGAGCCTTCCCGGTCTCCTTCCGAGGGACAGCAGCGCCGCCGCAAGCGCGCAGACGGAGCACGAAAGGAGCAGCGGCACCGTCCAAAGTAGGGAGGCCACGGGCTCAGAGAAGCTCTCGCCCAATGCCTCGTCCAAGTAGAAGTCTGCACCCCCGTACTCCAGCGTAAAGTCCATGGACTTCAGCAGGCTGGGCCTCAGGTCCACTCTGACGGACATCCTATTATAGCCCGGCGCCGTGGCCTCGACGCGGTGGACTCCCGGGGGAATTCCCTTAATGACGTACCACCCGCTCTCGTCCGTCAGGGCCGACAGGGATGCGTCGGTGACTATGACCGTGGCGCAGACGATGGGGCGGCCGGCGGTGTCTCGGACCTCGCCGGAGAGCTCGCATGTCCCAGAGACGTGGGTCCCGTCGGGCGTCGACACGCCCGCGATTCCGATTATGGCGTACGCAGCGTTCAAGACTCCAAGGACGAAGGAGGCGAGGAAGAGGAACGATGCGACCCTTTTCAGCGCGGGAGGTCCCCGGCCTCTCCCTCCTTCCCTGGCCGGCGGTCTGTGGGGAGCCTCACCCCCATCCGTTTCCCTCTGCGAGGCACAATCTCCTGACTGCCCGCACGGGAGCCCTGCGTCACCCACGCGCTTCCGCCGGGTTGCTCCCGACCCGACATCCTTCCTCAGCCGAACTCACCCCTCGAGAATATCAGCAGTGCGATCGCGGTTAGGCAGAGAACGGTGGCGATTGGAAAGGGTGGGAGCGCGAGACCGACCATGGCCCCTGTCAGCGCAATGGTGTATCGTTTGCGCCTCATGGCGGAAAAAGCCCCCCCCAGCACGACGGCGCTGAAGACCAGAGTAAGGGCCCCGCATGTATATAAGGAGCTGACTTGCTGGGGATGCTCGTCAACCACCTCCGTTCCATTGCCCTCCTTGAGCTTGAGCGAGAGCTTCACGGGCGCTTCATATACGAGGGTGATAAACCTGAGTTTCTTGTAGCCGTCAGCCTCCACAACAACCTCTTGCCTGCCGGTCGGCACACCGGAAAGCCTGAAGTATCCAGTCTCGTTCGACACGCTCCTCAATTCGAGAACGCACACGGTAGCGTTCTGAATTCCCCCGCCGCTCTCATTCTTGATCTCCCCGGTGAGCTCGCCATGGGAGCCGAGAAGCCACGGGAGGTGGGGCGCTCCGATGTACCTCCCGGAGGTCACAAAACCCGCGGAAGCCGCAATTAAAAGGAGAACCCCAGCGATGGCCGGTTTGAGGCTCCTCTTCGCTCCCCCCCTCCTCGGCAGCTCGTGGGAGGCCATTAGCTCCCTCGGGCGTCCGGGGCTGGCGGGCGGACTCACTCCGGCGGCGGCCCCCCTCTCCGAGCCACACCCGCGAGGCTCGTCCTGCTCAACCACGGTGGAGGGGCTGCCCTCCCCACCCTCTAGCTCTTTGGTTACGGCGCCCGCTCTAGCGCCGCATGGCCTACCCCCTTCTCGGAAGCTTGTTATGCCACCCTCTCCATCACGCTCCTTGGAACCTACCGCCTCCCTTCCAGACTCCCGACCGCCCTCCCGCCTCGGGTCCCTGCTCGCCCCCCTCTCCTTCACAGCGTCTCCTTCACCGCCCGCCCCCTCCGCGCGCGCTCCGGCCCGCCCGCCGCCTCCGCAGCCATTCCAGGTCAGAGAATCACCTCCACCCTGACACTGTCGCCGTCCCTCAGGCCCAGCACGTCCCTGATTTTCTTCTCGCAGATCACCTCTATCATGTCGCTATAGTGGCTGCGGTGGGGAATCACGACCGCGCAGTAGAGGTTTCGAATTCTGGCGCGGAACATGCGACCATTTCCAAAGGTCCTTCCATCCCTCGTGAAGCCTTCCAGCGTTATTCCGGGCGACTCCTTCAGTATCATTAACTTAGCTAGCTCCTGGCCGCTGACGCGAAGGTTGAGGGTGCCCGGGTAGGGCTTCATCCCTAGCTTCTGGCGGAACTGGGCTTGGTAGGCCTCCTGCCCCACATAGTACCCGCCCTCCCCGAAGCCGCTGGTCACCTGTCCTGTAATCAGAAGCCTGCCGGCGCCTTCGAATATCTTCAGGTAGTCGGAGTGCTCCCTGCGCAGTGCCCCGATTCCCTTTGGCGTCAGCTGGAGCGCCTGTTTGCGCGGCCCCATCCTGCGCGTGACCAGACCCTCTTCGACGAGTTGTATAATCTTGTTGGAGGCGGACTGCTGGCTCATCCCTAGCCTTTTCGCGAGCTCGCCGGATGTTATCATCACCGTCCCGGTGATGCCGCCGAGAAGCGCCAGCTCCTTTAGAATTCTGATGAGCTCTGGCTGGACAGACTCGGGCTCCGCCATCGGTATACCTACCACTTCTTTGGTATATCTTGATTTTGGTCGGCACGGCAGGCGCGGCACCCCGCAAACTTGATTATGGGCGGAGCGATAGCAAACCCGATGAGCCCCGCGGGTGGGGTGGTGGAGTTCCTAGCCACAGCCGCGGCCGTCTCGGTCACGGGGGCTATGATGCCGGGCCCCGTGACGGCTGCGGCCGCAAGCGGCGGCCTGCTCGACAGATGGGGCGGTGTGCATGTCGCCCTCGGCCACGGCCTAGTCGAGTTCCCCACGATTGCGGCTGTGGCTCTGGGGCTCGGCTCGTTCCTCGGCGACCCGCGAGCGGCTTTAGCACTAGGCCTTGCTGGTGGCACCGCGCTGCTGGTTATGGGCGCCGCCTCCCTTCTCTCCCTGAGGGGGATGGGCTCGGCGAAGCTTCGTCACGGGGCGAATCAGCGGGAGAGAGGCGTAGGGAGAGGCTGGGACCATAGAGCTGTCGCGCTGGACCGAGGGGCCGCTCCCGATGGAAGCCACCCGGGGCCCCAGTCTGGAGGCTGGAGGAGGGGCGCGCGCCTCGCGGGCAACCACGTCGTCATGGGCGCCGTAACCACAGCCTCCAATCCTTACTACTTCCTGTGGTGGGCGACGCTGGGCGCGGCCCTCGTGTTCACGGCCCTCAGCTTCGGGCCCGCGGTGCTCGGGGCCTTCGCTCTCCTCCACTGGTCCGTGGACCTCGGCTGGGACGCCCTCATCGGCCTTGCTTCATTTAAGGGCGGCCGACTTAGGGGCGGAGAGCTCCAGCGGGGAATCGCCGGTGTCTGCGGCGCGATGATGGTCGCTTTCGGTATATGGTTCGTCGCAACCGCCGCCAGCGGAATACCGTGTCTCTGAGAAGGCACGCCCCTGAGCGCCCGATTGTGGAGACCCTAGCCGGCCACGAAGGCGAGAGGAAAGGGCGGAGAAGGGGCGGGAGCTCAGAGGCCCCGGGCCCTCGCGATGGCGAGGAGCTGCTCGTACTCCTCCCTCGGAAAGGCGAGTCCCTCCCGGGGGAGCTCGCGCAGGAATCGTATCTCCTTTACGTCGGGGTCCTGGGGCATCCCCCTTCTCTTCCCCAGCCTACCTAGGAAGAACTGGCCCCTGCCCGACGGTAGTCTCTCGACGATGGCTACCTCGTAGCCCGTCTCCTCCAGGAACTCGCGCGCCGCCGCCTCCTCCGGAACTTCGCCCTCCCTTATCTCTCCGCCTGGGAATTCCCACCCCCTCTTGTGGTTGAAGACCAAGATGAATTTCGGGGGCTTGGGCGGTTTCGGGGCTTTGGACTCGGCTCTCCGCAGGAGACGGTCTCTTTTCCTACCCTCACCCCGGGGCTTTCTACGGAGAAGGAGCCGGGGCTCCCGGAAGGCGAGCACACAGACAAAACCCCCGCCATCCACGCCCGCCACCGGCTCGTGTGGCGCACCCTGCATACTGGCTTGAACCGCTCTGGAGGTATTCAATTTTTGCCCTGCCCCTCCGGGGTTTCCTCGCTCCCTCCCGCCCCGTTCTCCCCCGATGGCGGGGGCGCGGGACCCTCCACCGCAGAACTCGACGAGGCCTTAACCCGAGCCGCGCCACCCTGCGCATGCCCAGACCTTGGCCCACCGCTCCCGGCCTTTTTCGCCCTGCGCCCCCTTCTCTTTTTCTCGTCCCAGACCTCCTTCCTTGCAGGGTGAGTTATTGCCTGGAGTTTCTCGAGGTCCAGCCCACCCTCGCCGACCTTCTCCACATAAACCTCACCCCGCGGGAAGTCCTCCTGCCATACCCTGACCTGATTCATGTAGGCCAAGAAGAGGACCGAGACGAAGGCCGTCAGCCTGTCCTCGTCGCACTGCCTGGGGCACAGCCGGCTCAGCGGTATTTTGCCGGAGAGGGGTTCGATTCTGCTCCAGACGGCGCTGATGTCGTCCTGCAGGTCCTCCCTGTGAATCATTCTATTCACTCTGAGGGCCTTCTGGCTCTCCCAGAGCTGCCTCTGCTTCTTCCTCTCCTCGGCCAGCGCCCTCTGGAGCTCGGCCTCCCTCCGGGCCTCCTCGAACGCCCCGATGAGCTCGTAGAGCGTCACTGGCCTAGTCCCTTTCCTCCACACGCTCTCCTGAATCGGCGGCTCCGGGCTCCCGAGCACGGCGGCGGTGAAGTCGTAGGAGGCGTCGGAGGCGAGCCACTCGGGGCTCCCGCCGGCCCAAGAGTCCTGCGGGGCTGTGTCGGGCTTCGGCTGGTTGCTCGCGAGAACCTCGTCCGACTGGAGTTTCAGCACCGACCAAGCCATGAACATCAGCCTGCCCGCGGTGACGAAGTCTATGTCGGGCTCGCTCTTTATTCTCTCCATATAGAGCTTGGAGAACTTGAGCAGGTCGACGTCCCATGGGTTGAGGTGGTTCTGAATCACTAGCTCGAAGGTGAGAGCGATCGACTTGTCGAACGGGTCCTTTATTGGTAGGTGCTCACCCCTCTCGAGCTTCTGGACAAGCTCCATATACTCGCTGAGCTTCTGCCCGCTGTCCTCTTCACTAATGATGGATTTGTAGAAAATCAGGTGGTTGATCACCTGCTCCCCGGTGTCGTAGCCCTCGTACCTCTCCGGCCCCACGTACCCGGGAACGTATGGGCTCTCCACAGCCTCTGTCGGTCCGCCGCCTCCGTTTCTTAGCCTTCCGTTCAGTCTCCCATCCTCCCAGAGCCCGTCAGCTCACTTCCCCCACCCGGAGGGGCCAGCGGGCGGCCAGAACCCCCCTCCTCAGCTATCCGAATGCTGCCATCCTCTCCGACGTCCCCCACCTTTATATTACCGATGATGTCGCTGATGCCGTTGCCCTGCATCGTCACGCCGTACCGGTAGTCCGCGTTGGCGAGCGTGACCTTTCTCAGAGTTATCTGGACGAACTGGGCCATCTTTGAATTCTTCTTTATCATCAGGGCCACGTTCTCGGCGTTGACCGCGTCCAGGAACATGTCGACCTCGTCGAGAAGGTAGAAGGGCGAGGGCTGGTACTGCTGAATCGCGAATATCAGCGATAGCGCGGTCAGGCTCTTCTCCCCACCTGAGAGGGACTCGAGTCTCTGGGCCTTCTTGTCCTTCGGCTGGGCCCGGATAATCAGCCCGCCCTCGAACGGGTTCTCCGGGTTCTCCAGAATAAGCTCGGCGCTTCCACCGCCGGAGAGCTCCTTGTATATCTCGCCGAAGTTCTTGTTTATGGCGTTGAAGACCTTGCTCAGCCCGTACTTCTTCTTGCTGTTGAGCTCCTCTACTAGCTTGAGGAGGTTCTCCCTCTGGCTCCGGAGCTGCTCGAGCTCAGCCGAAAGATCCGCGCAGCGCTTCGCCTGCTTCTCGTATTCTTCCAAGGCAAGCATGTTGACCGGCTCCAGCGCCTGCATCCCCGCCTCGAGCTCTTTGACGGCTCCCTCCAGCTCGGCGAGAGGGGGGAGCTTCCCCTTGACCTTCAGCTCTTTCTCCCCAATCTCGGCCATGATTTCGGCGTGCCTGTCCTCAAGCAGCCTGAGCTTCGACCTGAGCGATATGATCAGGTCCCCGTGGGTCTCGAGCCTCCCGTTCAGCTTCTCGAGCTGGGTCTCGAGGTCCGTCTTGAGCTTGTAGGCCTGGTCCCTCCTAGCCTGCCACTCTCTGAGCTCCCTCGAGGTCTTCTGCTCTGCCTCCATGAGAACGTTGAGCTGGTCGCCGGCCTTCGCCGCCACCTCTTTGGACCTCACTATCGAGGACTCGCACTCCTTTATCTCCGCCGCCGTCGCCGCCGCCGCCCTCTTCAGCTCCTCCTGCCTCTGAGCCAAGAGCTGGAGCTTGGCGGCGGAGGTCTGCAGGGCCGCCTCCCTGTCGCGTATGTCGTTACCGAGCTTCAGGAGCGTCTCCTGGAGCTTCTTGATTTTGGCCGCGAGCTGCTGCGGCGTGGCGGTGGCGAGGCTCTTTGTCATCTCGTCCCTCTGCTTCGTCAGCGCCTCCAGCGCAGCTTCTACCTCGCCCAGCCTCTGCTGAACCCTCTCCACACCTCTCTTCGCCTCGTCCATCTCCTTCAGCTTCGCCTCCCTCTCCTTCTTCAGCTGGTCTCTAGTGCCCGCGCACTCCTTCCGCCTGAACTCAAGCGCCGCCGCCTTCATCTCGACCTCGCTCTGCCTGCTGTGGGCCTCCGCCAGCTCCCTCTCCATCTGGGTCAGGGCCTCCCTGAGCTTCTGGAGCCTCTGAGACACCTTGTCCGAGGCCTCGACCGCCTCCTTCAGCTCCTGTCCGACCCTCCTCAGCTCACTCTCCGAGGGCGCCCCGAACTTGACCAATGCCTGCTCGGGCGTTCCCCCGACCATCGCCCCGGAGGGCTCGGCCAGCTCTCCCTCAAGCGTGACCAGCCTGACGCCGCCCATAAGCCTGCGGAGGGCGTCTAGGTCCTTCACCACGATGGTGTCGCCGAACACGAACCAAAACGCGGCCCTGTACTGCTCCTTGAACTTGACCAGGTCCATCGCGTAGCCCAGGGAGGATGGGTCCTTGACGGCCATCAGCGCTTTCCCGCCTGGCCTGCCGAGAATCATCTTGTTTAGTGGGAGGAATATCGCCCTCCCGATTTTCTTCTGCTTCAGGTAGTTTATCGCCCTCGCGGCCGCCTCGTCGTCGTCCACGACGATGGACTGCATCCTCCCTCCCGCGGCCACGGTCAGAGCGGTCTCGTGCTCGGGCTTCACGGACGCGAGCTCCGCGACGGTACCGTGAATTCCCTTCAGCTCGCCCCTGTCGCGCGCATCGAGAATCGCCTCGACCGCCGCGTTGTAGCCCTTCTGCACGCTCGCGGCGGCCGCCGCCTCGGCCTTGAGCTGCTCCCACCTCCGCCTGAGCTCCCTCACCTTCGTCTCCAGCTCCGCGCCCGTCCTTAGCAGCTTCGCCTCCTCCTCCTTCGCGGCCTGGTACTCCGATTGGATGTCCCTCTTTGAGCCACTCGAGTTCCTCGCCTCCGCCCTCAGGTTCTTCAGGTCGAAGTCAATGTCACTGAGCTGGAACTCGTACTTCTTTATGCTCTCCTCGAGCTGGGCGATGTCCTGCGCGAGCCTGTTGACCCTGTCCTCGGCCCTCTCCTTCTCCAGCAGGAGCCGCCCCCGCTCCTGCTCCTTCTCGTCGAACTCCTTCCGGCGGAGGATGAGCTCCCTCTGGAGCTTCATCGCTCTCGTGTCGGACCGGGCGACCGCGTCCTGAGCCTCCTTCAGCTCGCCGGCCGTGGCCTTCTCCCTCTCCCTGAGCTCCTCCAGCTCCGACGATAGACGGGCTGCCTCCGCCTTCCCAGCCTCAATCTCCTTCTCCAGCGCCTTCAGGTCCTGCGCCGTGACCGCACTGGCCTCCTTCAACTGCCGAATTCTCTCCCTGGCGGTCTCGGAGGCGTCCTTCGCCCTCATCACCTCGAGGCGTAGCTCGTCGATTTTCCTGCGGAGCTCCTGCGCGTCCGCCCCCCCCGCCTCGGCGATTCTGTTCTCTAGCGCCTCGACCTCGCTTTTTGCGGAGGCGATTCTCTTTTGGAGCTCCTCGACCTGCCGGCCAATCTCGGCCTGCTCCTTCTGGAGGTCCTGAATCTGCCCATTGAGCGAGGCCATCTCCTCCTCGACGTCCTGCTTCCTCCTGAACAGAATCTGAACCTTCAGCTCGTCCCTTTTGTCCCTCAGCTCCCTGTACTTCAGCGCCGAGTCCCTCTCCCTCTGGAGCTGGGAGACCTGTCTCTTGACCTCGTCTAGAAGGGTCTCGATGGTGCCAAGATTCTCCTCCGTGGCAGCCCTCTTCTCCTCCGCCTTCTTTATGTCCTCGTCGTACTGGGTTATTCCGGCGATGTCGTCGAGGATCCTGCGCCTCTCCAGATTGCTCATAAGAACGATTCTGTTGATGTCGCCCTGCTGGACAAGGTTGTAACCATCGGCGCTGATGCGCGCGTGGGCGAGGAGGCTGTCGAACTCGTTGAGCGAGGAGGCCCTCTCGTTAACATAGAAGTAGCTGTAGTACCCGGGCCCAGCGGAGCCCCCCTGACCCTGCGCCCCATCCCCACCCTCCGTGTGCTTTCTCTCAGTCCTGTGGGAGGCGAGCCTGACGACCCTGCAAAGCCTAACCTCGTCCTCGTCCACCGGAATGGTCCTGTCCTTGTTGTCAAATGTGAGGACGACCCGGCAGAAGGTCGCGGGCTTCTTGTCCTTTCCACCGTCGAAAATCAAATCGGTGAGCTTGCCGACCCGCAAGGCCTTAGAACTCTTGGGCCCGAGCACAAAGAGGATGGCATCTGCTATGTTGGACTTCCCGGAGCCGTTCGGGCCCGTTATTGCCGTGTACCCGGGCATGAAGGGTATGTGCAGCTTCCTTCCGAACGACTTGAAGTTCTCTAGGTAGATGTCCTTAAGGTGCATGGGCGCTTCGCTTCCCTATGCCCCTTTCCCCACGGCAGCGCCGCAGCCCACATATCGTCGAGGGGAGCATTAAAGCTTTCGGGAGGGGCGGGAGCGGCCCCCTCCACTGCGTTACCCGCGGTGCCCGTGACGAGTCCGGAGGGGACCTGACGATGAAAAACCTCCCCCCAACAGGAGGGCCCTCGGTGACAGCAAGTGGTGAGTGGAACTCAACTCATCAGAGCCCTTCCAAGAATTGCCCTACACGCCGGGCAGAACGATGCGGACTTTAAATCGCTGTCTGCGAGCGTGCGGGACAGGAACATCACGCACTCCCTTCGCCTGCAGTGCTCGAGGCCTAGGTTGTGGCCGAGCTCGTGCAGGCACTCCTTCACCGCCCTGGAGACCATCCTCTCCCTGTCGCCCGACTGGAGCCTCGCCAGAGACACAAGGCTCAACCTTCCGCCCAGCTCGGCCATCCCGCCGGTGAAGCTCATCCCGGGCTCGTAGACATCGGCGTCCGTGAGGACGAGGAGCCTCGACTGAAATCCCCCCAGCCCCTCGAGGAGCTCGCGGGCAAAGCGCAGGATGTGGGAACACTGGTACTGCCTCCTGACCGGGTTGTACATCTCCGGTAAAAGGGGGCGCGGGGGAAGGGGGATGAGGTCCACGCCCGCGGCCCGAATTCCTAAGGCAAGAGCCTCGAGCTCGCTAGAATCGATGGCGAAGGGGAGCCGGTGAGAGGGGCGGTCTGAGGAGCTCGCGCTCCCCGTCCGACCCGTGGTGGTTCCACCGGGCGCGGGGAACGTGAGTCTCGCGAGTCCCTCCCGGGTCAGCATAGGCAGAAGATATACCCTCAGGGCCATTAAAGGGGTATCAGGTGTGAAAGGATTTAATACGTTCCAGAGCCCTATCATCATCATGGCCTCCCGGTGGCTGCCCAGGGAATTCGCCTACGATACAAGGGGCTTCAGGAAGAGCCTTAGGCTCTACGCCGCTGGGGTGATAGTACTGGGCGGAATCGGCCTCCTTCTCCTCAGGATTTCCGAGCGGCTGCTTCTGCCCGCCGTCCTCATCCTTGTGGGGGCCGTCGCCCTCTTCGCCCTTATGCTGGCCGGCCCCCTTCCACCCGTCGCAACAAAGCACCAGGTTACCTCGGCCGCGGCCGTGCTCAGGCAGGGTTGGTTCTTCGCACTGACGATACCATTCAAAAAAATCGCCTCCATCAGAGTCGTGGGGGAGCTTCCCGGGAAAACCGGCGTCAGGCTCAGCCGCCGCGATGCCACCCTTCAGGTGCTCTCGAGCGGCCGGGGGGTGGTCAGAATCGACCTCACGGAGCCCATAACCGTCAGGCGTGTCAAAGTTGACCGCGTCCTGCTCGACGCTGAGGACCCGGAGGGCTTCGTCGCTTGCGTTAGGGAGAGGATGGGAGAGGCCCCGGGTGTTGCTGGGCCGGACTCTCTGGAGGTCTCCCGACCCCCAGGCCCGCGAGAGCCGCTGGGAGGAGAGGGACCCGTCGCCAGAAGGGTCCGGCTTAGCAAGAGGGCTTCAGGAGGGGATATAGGAAGCCGTGAGGCGCCGGGGCCTGTGGTTTCTGGCTCAGCTCGAGAGCTCCCTGTGGCGCTCGATACAGGGCGCCGGGAAGGCCTCGACGCAAACCGCGCCGGGGCTGCGGCGGACCGCACTCCGAGCGCAGACGCGGGAGCGGCCGAGACCGGGGACGAAGAGGTTCAGGAAATCGTCGTCGAGCCCGCGTGGATGGGAGAGGGTACGCAAGTGGAGACGCGAGTGATAAAGGTCAGGGGTCCTAAGCGCAGCAGAAGAGCCAGGGAGGGCGAACGCGAATTCCGCGAGCGAGCCTGAATCCCACTATTGTTGTGGCGTTGCGTAAAAATGTAAGGAATAGTACCGGAGGAGATTCGACAGGACTCGGTGGCCACTCGAATATCTCCACCGCAAATGCTTTCTTTGCACCTGCGCATCCGCACACCAGCCAGAGGACATGCCCGACCTCCTCGCCGCAATGGCTGCCGCACTCCTTTTAGGAACGCTCAGGGGCCTCTCCGTGTGCCTGCTGGTCTGTGCGCCCGGTATGATACCCGTCATAATAGGAGAGGGCGCCGGGCCCCTCCGCTCCCTAAGGCTCGGCCTACTGCTCTCCCTGCCCAGAATTCTGGTCCTGACCGCCCTCGGCGCCGTCCTGGGGCTCCTGAGCTTCGGACTCGCCAGCGCGGCCCCGGCCCGCGCCCTCCTCTCCGGCGTGAGCGTCATTGCCTATTTTCTGATTGGGGTCCTGCTCCTCCTGACCGGCCTTCGAATTCTCACTCGGGCGGATGCCTGCGGGAGCGGGGGAGGGGGAGGGCGCGTAGAGAGCTCGCGACCGCAAAGCCCCCAGCGGGGAAGGGGAGCTTGGGGCAAGCGCGGGCGCTCGTTCCTCCTCCACATCCTCTCATCTCACGCCGCCGCAACCTATCCGGGGGGAATGAGCGCCGAGAGGCTCTTCCTGATATGGGGCGCGCTCCTCAGCCTAGCGTGCCTTGCGGAGCTCGGCATCCTCGAGGCCGCGGCACTCAGCGCCCTCGCGGGCGCCTCCTCGCCCGGACCCGCCCCCTCCGCGGGCCTCGGGGCCATGATGATGCTCCTTTTTTCCCTCGGGGCCTCCACGCCCGTCCTGCTCGCCGCCGCGGCGGGGGGGGCTCTTGTCAGGGGGCTGAGTGGGAGGGCGCTGCTGCTAAAGCTACGAGACGTCAGCGCGGTGCTGATGGTCTTGGTGGGGATTTACTTCATCGGCCTCGAGCTCTTCACGGGCGCGAGGATGGCCCTGCAGGGGGCGGGCTGGTGATGCGATGAGGAGGCTTGTGCTGCACGTGTGCTGCGGGCCGTGCTCGACGGAGGTGGTTGAGAGACTGAGGCCTGATTACGAGCTCACGCTCTTCTTCTACAACCCGAACATCTACCCTAAAGAGGAGCACGACCGGAGGCTCGCCGAGGCGGAAAGGTACGCCCTGCACAAGGGGCTTACGCTCGTCAAGGGCGACTGGTCCCACGAGGAGTGGCTGAGGGCCGTCAGGGGACTGGAGGCTGAGCCGGAGGGCGGGAGGCGATGCGAGAGGTGCTTCGAGCTCCGCCTGCGCGCCACGGCGCGGCTCGCGAGCGAGCTTGGGGCGGAGCTATTCACCACGACCCTGACCGTCAGCCCCCACAAGAATGCTGCCATGGTCAATGCCGCTGGGAGAAAGGCGGCGGAGGATATCGCCATGGAGCCCGGCCCCGGAGCGCGCGGTGCCGTGGCCCCGCTGGGAACTAATGGAGTGGGGACGGGAGCTCTGGAGGGAGAGGGCGGAGCCGCGAGTGGTATGTACATGGGTTCTGGAGGGACAAACGGAGCCTGTAGGGAGGGAGCGCCTCCGGAAAGAATTGGTGCGGCCCCGCGCTTCCTCGCGGCCGACTTCAAGAAGAGGGACGGCTTCCTGAGGAGCTGCAGGCTCGCGCGGGAGGCCGGGATGCGCAGGCAGAGCTACTGCGGCTGCGAGTTCTCGATGGCCGGGAGGAGGAGGCGAGTGGGGGGCGACCCCGGCTCACGCCCAGCGCCCGGGGAGTCCGGCTGAGCAGAGACCCCTCGCCCGTGTGGAGGGAGCACAAAGGAATTCCGATTCAGGGGGCGGATGAAAAACGTCTCGCCGCCCGCACCTCAGCGCCTCTCGACAACCTCGACCCCCGGTTCCGGCTCCTGTTTCTCACCGCCGCGCTCCTCTCGGTGGGGGGCGGGGCGGAACGGGGGCCGCCTCCTCGCCGGAGCGCCAGCGTCGGCGGGCGGTTTTTTCGGGGCCGGGCCGCGGCCGGAAGGCCGCTTGGGAGTCAGCAGGTACCAGAAACCGATGAGGCCTGAGATGACCAGAGCCACCGCGCCGAGCCTGAGCGGGAGCTCTCCAGAGGAGGTGTTGGTCTGATTGATTAAATGAGGCGGAGGAGGGGGCGGCGGAGGAGGGGGCGGTGGCTGAATGGCGGCAACTTCGATTTCCACGCTGGCCTGGCTCAAGGCGCCCGCCTTATCGATAACCGTCAGCGTGACAAGATGCGCTCCCGGGGGAAGGAGGGCCTCGAGCTCGATTCCGTGGCCGATCAGTCCCGACAGGTTCGACTCCCAAGTGTAGTTGAGGGTGTCGCCCCACCGGATATCCGGGTCTGTGGTGCCGTAGGCCGAGAAGGTTATCGGGGTCTCGTTGTCGTACCACCCGCCGGGGTAGGGCGAGTCGATGAGGGCGGATGGCGGGTCGTTTACATTGAGAATTCTGAAGCTCAGATTCAGCGCCGCCTGCGCCTGGCCGTCCCTGACCACGACCCTGACGAGCCTGGTCCCGACGTCACCGTTGCCCGGCGTGAAGGAGAGGGTGTCGCTGCGCGGCGAGGTGAATCTGACGAGAGAATCGTTGGTGGAGAAGTAGAGCTCGTCTCCCTCGAATTTGATGTCGGGGTCTTCGGCTCGCACGCCGGCGGCGAAGGCCTCGCCCTGACTCACCTCGAAAACCATCCCGTCCTCCGCCGCCCTCCCGCCCACGGAAACTATCACCGGCGGGTCGTTGACCGGTCTGACGGTGACTGTGACGAAGTGGTCCGTGCTCAGGCCGGAGGCGTCCGTGGCGCGGAAGTCCACGGAGTCAACTCCGTTCCAGTCCTGCCTCGGGGTCAGGGTCACGTTTCCATCTGGGGATATTTTGACGGTCACGTCCGCGCCCGAGCCCTCTCCATGGGTCGGGCTGGAGAAGCTCATCGGCCCCTCGTCCTCGAAGACCTTCAGGAGGCTCAGGGAGGTTGAGTCCGGCACGTCCTCAGTCATCGAGAGGGCGCGGGGTGCGAAGGGCCGGACCCTCGGGGGTCGGTCGAGGTCGAGAACGAGCTGGGGCGCGGCCCATTCCATTCCTCCGGACGCTCCAGTGAGGAACTCGATGTAGCTCGTCGAGCCCGCCGCGGGCCCCCTGATTCTGATGCACACGCCGCCCTCCACCGCCTGCCTGCAAATGAGCCTGCGCAGGGGCTCGCCGAGCTCCAGCGTGAGCCACTCGCCAGCCCTCAGCGCCCCCGCGCCGAAGCTCCTCCCGACCTCGGCCTCCGCTACGGCCTGTTTTAGCTCCGAGCAAGTCGGGCGCCTCACGCCGTCGAAGAGCCCGAGGGCCTCGGACGAGAGGAGCTCGACGGAGAAGAGGCTGCTGGAAAGCGCCGGGTCCGTATCCGCCGGCATAAGCCGGAGCCACGCCCCTGTAACAATGACGCCATCCGGGAAACCGGGCGTGTCGAAGCGGACCCCGCCGAGCCTGAGCCATCCCTCGTAGATTCCGACCGATATCCTCTCCTCCGCGAAGCGGCCCCCGCTCTCGCCCTCCTGCGCCCAGCCCGCCATCCCCGGCATCGGCCTGAAGGTCAGGTCGTGCGTTCTAAAAGTCAGATGGCTGCCGTTGAAGTCCTGGAGGACCCTGTTCCCGCATACGTCCTCGAGCTCGAGGTCGAGGGTGTAGGCGGTCCCGGGGCGGAGGCCGTCGATGAGAATCGAGTGCCTGAAGGAGGACTCGGGCCCCGGCGCCTCGAGCACCCCTCCATCGCTCCGGCAGATCGCGATTGCGCTCGAGACCTCGTCCGTCTCTACCCTGAGCAGCGCGCTCGAGTTCGTTAGGTTGGTCAGCTCAAATGAGAGGAGACGGGGGGGCGAGCCGTCAACGAGCGCGCCCGCCCAGCACTGGCCCGGAGGGCTGGCGTCCCTGTACTCGACCATCACGGTGTCCCCGTCCGACACCTGAAGGACGCCATCGGCGGCCGGTGCACCTGGGGCGATTCTGAGCGTCCCCTCGAAGCTCCCGCTCCGGCCAAGCTCGACCAGCTCCAGCGCCTCGGGCGCGCTCTCGGTACCGCTCGACGCATAGACCCTCGCGGAGCCGAGGCCCGCGAGGTCCCTGTCAATGAGCCGGACGCGCAGGGAGGCCTCCGGGGGGACCCTCTCCTTGTCTAGCGCAAGCTCCCCGATGGACGGGTCGAAGAGGCCCCCTGTGGCGGCGAGGGCATAGCGCTGCCTGCCGCCTGCGCCCACGCTGAGGGCGGTCACGTTGATTGCGTAGTGCCCCGGTATGGGGCTCGGGAGGAAAACGGCTTCGATGGTGTTCACGGCGTCCGCGCCCTCGGAGGGAACGGAGGAGCCGTTGACAATCTGGTTCCCCCTGTAGACCCTCCCGTCGGGCGCGGTGACTTCGAGGTTCAGGTCGTTGACGAGGCCCGCGCCCGGCCAGTCGGCCCAGGAGAGCACAACCCTGAGCGGCGAGCTTGAATTCACGCCGATGTGGTGCGTCCTTGTCTCGCCCGTGGCGAGGCCGTCGTTGATACGCGATTCATTATAATAATCCTGAACCCAGAGGCGATGCGTCCTCCCGTCGCCCTCGAGATAGAGGGCGTTGAGGAGCCTGATTTTCCCCCAGCCCTGCGAGAAGTCGGGCGCGCTCGCCTCGACGTACTTCCCACCGAGCTGATCCCAGCACGATAGAACGAGTACCGCCCTCCTGAGCTGTCCCGAGGGCATGAAACCCGCGGAGGAGCCCCTGACCCCTCCGGGATAGAAGCCGTCCCTGAAGTACTGCTCGACGATCGCCCCGGCCCCCCCGGCGACGGGCGTCGCCATGCTGGTCCCGTGCATGGTCCTGTAGCCCGAGTTCATGCTGTAGCGGGTCGAGTCGGACGAAGCGGAAACCAGGCTCTGGCCCGGCGCGACGAGCGTGGGCGCTATCAGGCCCTGCGGCGTCGGCCCGTGGGCGCTGAATGAGGCCAGGTCCGTAGTGTTGCCGTTGACGGCCGCGCCGACGGCGACGATGTTCTTCGCCGTGGCGGGTTCGAGCACGCTGCCGGGCTCGGGGCCGCTGTTGCCCGCGGCGACGAAGACGAGGAAGTCGGGGTGGTCCCAGAGGAACTGGTCGATTCTCTGCGCGCGTAGGGAATACTCCCTCCTGTTGTCGCCCCAGCTGTCGCTGTGAGAGGTCGCGCCATGGGCGTATGCGTCTCCCAGAATTCCGCGAATCAGCGGGGGTGCCCAAGAGCCATTTGCGTCCACGATGTCGTAGAAAGCGATTCTCGCGCCGTAGGCGATGCCGTCGTAGGTGTCGTAGCGGCCCGGGCTCTCGATGCTGTCGCCCGCGAGCGTCCCGGCGACGTGGGTCCCGTGGCCGAGCTGGTCCCAGTCGTCCACTGATGTGTTGTAGCAGACTATCTTCCTGTGCGTGGGGCCCGGCACCCCCTGCTCGCTCGTATTGTTCCTGAAGCAGATGTGGTCGTAGTCTATGCCCGAGTCCGCGAGGCCTATTATTATTCCCTGCCCCGTGAGACCCGCGTCCCAGTAGGGGGTTGGGATGGTCTCGTTGTCGAAGCTCTGGACCACCCACCGAGCAACATCGTTCCTCGGCTCCACGGGGTCCCAAGGCTCGAGCGCCCACAAACCGGGGAGGCCGAGAATTTCGATGGCTGTCTCGCGAGGCGCCTCGAGCATTGCCGACAACCACCACTCCGTCCCGGTGTCGAGCTCGACTGCCCGTCCCCCCGAGGCTTGCACCATCTCCAGTGCCCTCGCGAAATCGTTCCGCGCCTCCCTGAAGAACGCAACCTCGAACCTGACGAAGTCATCGCCGGGGAGGGGGTGGAGCAGTTTGTGCTCCGGTCTCAACTCCCCCAGCCAGCGGACGAACGGCATGGAGGCGAGGCGCTCCACTTCATCGCGCTCCGCCCTGATTATGAAGTTGTAGTGACTCAGGGCCTCTAGAATCTCCACGCCCGCGTTGCGGATTTGAGAGAGCCAAGAGGCCTTCACGGGCCCCTTGAGCTTCAAGACCAGATAGAACGGTCCATCGCCCTCGAGCCTCAGCTCCCCCAGCCCCTTCCCCCTCAGCTCTGAGGGGCCGAGCGTGAATTCCGCGCCCGGCAGGACCACATCGTCCCGGCCGTGGATCGCGAAAAAATGAATTCCGGCCTCCCTGAGCACGGCCCGGTCACCATCCGACGCTTCCATTGTCACGAAGGAGGCGTAGACCTCATCGGCGCGCAGGCCGAGATGGCGCAGCTCGCGCTCCCCGGCCATGACGCAGATGTAGGCCCTCTCCACCTCCCTGCCCGCCTCCGGCGGACCCGCGGACGCGGAGAACAGGGGCTGGGCCGACAGCGCCGCCACCAGCAGGAGGATCGAGAGAGGGCGCATGATGTTTTGTTATCAGATTATCTGGTATATATTCGGATTGGTAGGGTGGTGTAACATGTTGCCGGCACCGGCTGAGGGAGGCTCTCCGGCGGTGCGGGCGCCCGGGACAGCGCGATTGGTCAGTAGCAGAAAACGATATACGTCGGGCAGACGTCAGGGGCGGCGGAATTCGCTCCTCCCAGCGCAGAAGTCATCCACATGAGCCTGTTCTATTCCGGATAAAAACTAAATATTTCTCCCGCCCATTAAAACACAATGCCCCCCGCGGCCCCCCGCTCCCCCTGCTTCCTCACCGTAAATATGTTAATCAACCGGCCCGGGTTCGGCCCCGATCGGACCCGGACGCGAACCGTAGCCTCACTCGTTCTGACCGCGCTCCTTCTCCTCCCCGGCCCGCTGTCCGCCAACCCCGCGCGCGCCGACCCCCCGCCCTTCGGAATCGGCGACTGGGTGGTGACTGGGAGACGGACGAGGGAGGAAGCAGCCTAGGACGTGACTCTCCCAACGACCTGCCTTTTCATGGCAGGTTCTTTCTGTATAACAATATTATAGAAATGCCAGCCCCGGCCAGAAGGGTCGAACCCTCGAAACCCGGAGCTCCCCCGCCACCCGTTGTACCCGAGTCCTTGACCACGATGGTAACGGTCTGAATCACGCTGCTCTTCCCGTCGCTGACCTCGAGGGTCACGGTCTGGGTCCCCTTCGGCAGCCTGTTGGTCGAGAAGGTGGGGCCCCTGCCGAGCTCCGCGCCCGTCTGGTCCCTCCAGACAAAGGTCAGGTTGTCTCCATCTTCGTCGGAGCCCTCGGCGCTGAAGCTGATGTAGGCCCCCTTCTTGAAACTGGACATGTTGGTCGGCGTCTTTATGTAGGCCGTGGGCGGCCTGTTGACTTCTGTAACAGTGATGTTCCATTCGAAGCTTATGGTCGTGTGGCCGTCGGTCACGTCCACCCTGAGCGAGTAGGTCCTGCCGCCCATGTTGTAGTCCGTGGCGAAGATGTAGGTGAACCCCCTGGCGGTCTTGTCCTTCGCACCATCAAGATACCACGAGTAGCTCAGCTCCGGAGTATCAATATCGCTCGCGGCCACGCTGAAGGTCTTCTTCTGGTTCTCGCTCATTTCAACATTCGTGTCCTCAGGAGTCACCTTGGTGAAGTATGGGGGGTCGTCCTCGGGCTCCACCCTGACCGTCATGTTCAGCGTCGCCCGGAGCCCTGCCCTGTCCTTGGCGGTCATTATTAGTCTCTCCTCATAGGGGCTCCCGGGAACATACTCCTCGCTCCCGGCGTCGAATATGATGCGCCCATCCCGCGCTATACTGACCGTGACCTTCTTCTGGCCCGTGATGCAGTAGGTGAGGGCGTCGTCGGAGTAGTCCTCCATGATGTCTGGGTCGGTGAAAAGGTCGGCCACGTTTGTCTGGTCGTCGCGACCGCCCTCGTGGAGAATGACCGTGTAGGGGTCGGGAATCGTCGGCTTGACCACGGGCGGATGGTTGACATGCGTGATATTAACATAAAATCTGGTCGACGCAGGAACTGTACCTTCGTGGCCGTCTGTGCATGTGAGCTCGAGCAGGAAGCTACCATAGAAGAACTCCGCCGGGCCGAACTTGTACCAGTTGCTCGCCTTCTCATAGACCATTGGCAGGCTCATATTGGCTGGGTGGGTCTCGGAACTCAGGACGGTGCAGGTGTAGGTGAAGTTGGCGGGCGGGTCATCATCATCGAGGAAGATGGTGGCGAGGTTGGAGGTGTAGCCAACGGCGTGCTCCTGAATTACGATGTCGGGCTGGGGGGTCGAGAGATAGGGCTGGTCATTCACAGGGAGGACCGTCACGTTGGTTGTGCCGTAGCATATGAGGTTCCCCGGGCCGCTGTCCTTCACCTGGAACTTCACCGTCTCCCTGCCGTACCAATTCTTCTCCGGTGTGAAGGTTACTTTCCCGGTCACGCGGTCCACCACGGGCTTCGTCTTGTAGCCCGAGCCGAACAGAGTGTAGGTCAGGTTGTCCCCGTCCGGGTCCATGAAGTAGTTTGACAGTATGAGGTCGCTGTTGCTCGTGTCCTCGAGCATCTGAATCTCGGGGAGGGTCCCGTTGAGCCGGGGCGGGTCGTTAGGGAGAGATACTGTAAGTTTGTACCAGCCACGTCCGGGAACGAAGTTAGTTTCCCCCCACGCATAGCAATATAGCGCTCTGATGAGAATAAAAACCGTTCCGGCATGCGGGATATTCACATCACTCAAGAGCAGGTTCTGATTCCCGACGTTCGGGGTCAGACCTGTGATGAAATTCAATTCCTCATCATAAACCGAGAGGCCCAGGCTCGTTCCATATTCATAAGCATTGAGAACGAAGCTGAGATATATACTACTGATGGTTTTTGGAGTTCTCATCTCCACCTTCCACCAGTCCACACCGTCCACGCCTTGATCCACAAATTCGAGTTGCGGGGACGGGTCCTGTATCAGAACGGCACCGGACGGGGCATTGTTGTTGTCCATTGGCTCTCCATCGAATTCGACCTTCAGAATATATGTGCCATTGCCCTGCGCAGCTGTTATGAATATGTAGATCGCTCCACCACAGCCATTAAAACGAACCTCCTGAATACATCCAGCTGTGTTAACGTATGACGCGTTCCTCAGCCACCAATTTATCCCCATCCATTGATTAAAAATGTATAGATAGAAAATTCCTGTGGCGGGGCATTTGAGCCTGGCTCTCATCTGCTGGTTCTCTGCCGGAGGATTCACCATTCTATAGACGATTTTTATGCTAGGTGCATTTGTATCTAAACTGCCGAGGACTTCACCTGCTGTATAGACCACCGGGTCTTTTATTGTTACACTGAGCAAATATCTGCCGGGCTGGGTACGTATTTCACCCTGAGAGGTGGTGTTGACATATACTCTTATGTAGACCGTTTGTGGAGCGCTCGAGTTCCACCACTGCACGGAAATGGCCGATTCCCATCTTTGGCTGGTATTCCCGAAATCTAAGGGAATAAAATTACCGTAATATAATCCGAGATGAAAATTAAATTCACCGGTGTCGCTCTCATTATAGTCGATCAGGTAGAGACTGGCGTTCAGGATTTTTTCATATGGAACATTGATTTTATACCAATCCGTCTGGTCTGAGGATGGATTTATCAGCAGACTCCCCTCAATTATCTCTTCGCTCGAAATGGGCATTGCCTGATTGAGTTGGTCATTTGGTTCAGCCTCGATGGTACGGCGGAGACCGGCCGACCGGGAAGTTGATGTGGGTGCAAGGGCCTCCAAAGATTCTAAAGAGAGCAGGAAAATGAAAAGAATGGTCAATAAACGCAATAATTGGGAGTGATCTCTTGGTTTCACAGAATCAACCCTTCAATAAATCCAAAAGCATAGCACTGTATTCATCTCCAAAGTTCGTCAATTCATTTCCTTTTTCAATAGCCCTCTGCAATTTATGAACATTTATATTGTTTGACTTTCCTACAGGCGACATTCCGTTACTCCCTCCCTTTATGATATATGTTAATTCTATTAAAAGTATATAAATTTACCGAATAAAGTAAAAATTTTAATATTAATAATTAATTGGAAAATTATTATATCGTTATGCTTCAAAGTCGTATAAATGAATCTCTGCCCATTGAGGAAACCATGGCGGAAATTGCCCGGCTCCAACGGTAAAGCGTTCTGTATACCATAGCTGAACATCTTCATCAATAAGGTTTTCATTGTTCACATAATTTGTTGGATACTGTGAATATTCATTCTGATGGGCAGCCAAGCACCAGACCCATGACATTGTATGGCCATCTGGAGTCTCTCTCAGGCTTACATATCTTGGAACGGGATTCGCTGGCGGAGGTGGAATTATCGCCGTTGGATTTTCAATTCGCGCAATGCGGCCATTAGGACCACCCTGAACCGGTGCAATGGGTCCTGCCTCGATATTCTGTTGAGCCCATGCGACCCCATTCCATAATGAAATATTGTTACTTGATGTATCATAAACATCGGCATCAATTAAATAAGAATATTCAATATAATCTATTTTATCGACCGTGCCATCAGGCATTTGATGCCAATATTCTTCACCAGGATCCTCATCCCCATCCCCATTAAAATCATAATATGGATGTAGCGTCTCTGATATCATTACCCGAATAAAGCCGGCTCTTCCCGGTGGTGGTCCATTTTGACCATGAAATTCCATTCGGTATCGATAACAAAACTCAATAAATCCATCTCCATCGAAGTCAAGGTCGAACCAAGCTTCAAAAGTCGTTGGATTGCCCTCGTTGAAACCATTGTAATTGCCTTGGCCATTACATGGACATCCATTAAACATTATTTTATTGACAGGTGTTCCCCCCTGCTGAGGTTTGTCATCATGAGGATAAAGCTTTATCTGTCCATTATTCCAATTCAGCATTTTGATACTTATCCATGGAATGGTTAATTCTTTAATATAGTAATTATAATTTATATCTCCTCTGGCATTATCCCTGTATTCAAGGTCCCAAATGGTAATTCCATTAATATGAGTACCTGTTGTTACATCATTCTGTGTATATACACAGGCCCAATTCCCTTTCCAAAAAGGATCCACGGGAAACCCAGGATTCGCTGGCCAAGACCCATTATCAGCCCCGGGGCCCACACCTATTGATAGTATTCCTGCCAGCGACACTATGAATACAATTCCACTCACCCCCGCTATTTTCCCCCATCTCATTCCTCTCACCCCTGCAGACCGTTCAATTAAATCATAATGTACGAACTCGAATATATAGCTCGCTCACCTTCGATACTTATTCGGAATAAGTACCGATGATACTTATCTTCGGTAAGTACCGGGGATATGTATCCGGGATAATTACTAGCGATACATATCTTCGACATATATCGTATATATCAGCAACACACGAAGCGTCTGGCGCAGATGCATTAAGAAATGACCCGAGGTAATTTACCACCCATTCAAGAACCCTTCCGGAAAAGATTACTGCACTCCGAAAGAGCGTGATAGACCCTTACTCCGAGCTCTGTGATTTTGATAACGTCTTGCCCTTTCTCATTCTTTTTAATTATTAATAATCCGGCTTTTTGAAGCAGCTCGATATAGATGCTGCACCTTCTGTAATTCATCCTCACCGCCATCGCCAGCTGCGTCCTACCCCACTCCCTACTGGAGCCCCAGAGAGCGTTCAGGAACCGCTCCACGATATTCAGGTCCGGCGTCTTGGGAATCCGGCCTTTGCCACCTTCAGTCATTCATCCCTCCTATTGAAGTCTGAAGAGTTCGCTTCTCTCTCCATAAATGTAATCTATATTATTCTATTTTTTTTTTTTCGGAAAAAAACTAAATATTTCCATCGCCCATTAAAATACAATGCCCCCCGCGGTCCCCCGCTCCCCACGTTCCCCCGCAGTAAATATATTATTCAGCGGACCCGCGCCCGGGGCCAATCGGACCCGGATGCGCACCGGTGCCCCGCTCCTTCTGACCGCCCTCATTCTCCTCCCCAGCCTGCTGTCCGCCCACCCCGCGCGCGCCGACCCCCCGCCCTTCGGAATCGGCGACTGGGTGGTGACGGGGAGCGAGGCGCTCGAGAACCGGACCCTCCTGCTCGACGGGAACCTGACCGTGGAGAGCGGCGGCTCTCTGACCATCTCCAATTCGACCCTGATTCTCTATTGCGAATTTGCTGAGGAGCACGGAATTCGCGTCATGCCGGGCGGCTCTCTGCGCGTTATCGAGGGCTCCGTGGTCTCCTCCTTCGACGAGCTCAGGCCCTTTACATTCGTGATAGAGCGGGGCGCGGCCGCCGAGCTCAGGAACTCGACCTTCATCGCCTGCGGCGCGTTGAGGGCCGGCATCGAGCTCCAATCTGACCGCGTTGTGGTCGCCGGCTGCACCTTCACGGGCTCGCACTGCGGAATCACCGTCGCCGCGCCCGCCGCCATCTCGTCCTCCAGATTCATCAACAACTATCTCGGGGCCTATGTAATCCGCAGCTCCGCGACCTTCATGTGTTGCAGCTTCGAGCAAAACGGATACGCGGTCTTCTCGGACCGCGCGAGCGGCGAGCTCGGCTTCTGCACGACCCTGAGCTCGTGCAATCTCGTCAACAACTCCGTCGGAGTCTGGTCGCTCAACTCGAGCTGCCTGATTTCCTCGAGCGCGTTCGTCGGGAGCATCGCCGTGGCGGTCTATGCGGAAGCCGATATCTACTTCGGCCCCTCCAATATAACTCTGGAGGACTGCGTGTTCGAGGGCAACGGCATCGGCATAGCCCACTCGCCGGACTTCGGAAACCACAACCTCACTATCATCAACTGCGACTTCCTGAACAGCACGAGGTTCGGAATCGACTGGTTCAACAGGCCCTACCGCGACCCCTGCCTCCCGAATTCGACGCGGTGGATGGTGTCGCGGGAGAGCAGGGTCGTGAACTCCGAGCTCCGGCTCCACGGGAACGTAACCATCGAGGCCGGAGGGTGCCTCTCCCTCGAGGGAAGCCGCCTCTCGCTCGAGTGCAGGATGCCCGGCGAGGACGGAATCGACGTCCTCCCCGGCGGCCGCCTGGAGCTCCGGGGCGGCTCCGGCATCCGGGCCTGGAACACCTCCTTCCCCCACCGCCTGCGCTGCCATCCCGGTTCCGCGTTCACGATGAGCGGCTCGCTCCTGCGCGACTGCGGCTGGAACATCTCCGACCCGGGCGCCTCCGGGCCGCTCCTCGAGACCTCCGACTTCGCGATCCTCTCGTCCACGGTGGACTTCTGCCCGGCGGCCCTCGTCCTGAAGAGCTCCCGGGGCGGCCCCGTGGAGGGCTCCCGCCTGCGCGGCCTGAACACCTCCCTCGTCCTCAACGCATCCTCCCTCCTCATCCGCAACTCCACGCTTGAGACCGCCGGAGGCCTCACGGCCTCCCTGAACGGCGCCTCGCTGCTCGAGTGCCTCAACTCGACGCTCGACAGGACGGGTCTGGAGTTCCTCGACGGAACCAGCCGCGTCAACATCAGCTGGTATCTGGATGTGCAGGCCCTCTGGACGGACGGGAGGTTCCTGCCCGGCGCCGATGTGGTGGTCCGGGATGCCAGGGGCGGTGAAGTCGCGCGGGAAAGGACCGGTCCCGACGGATGGGTTCGCGGGCTCGTCCTGCGCGAGGCGAGCATCACTGCAGACGGGATGGAGCTCTTCACACCCCACGACGTCAACTGCTCTCTGGGGAATCTGTACAACGAGACAGAAATAGAAATGACCTCAAGCCGCTCCCTCGTGCTCGCGCTCTCCGACCGCACCGCGCCCCTCGTGTGCATCACGCACCCGGCCACGGGCTCGTTCCTCTCCTCCGGGCTCGTCAGGCTGGAGGGTGC